>JAUYIZ010000387.1 GCA_030688615.1 Desulfobacterales bacterium
ACCCGTATCCGGGACCTGGCCGGATTGTTGCTGCTGTATTCCGGCGCAGCGTGAAATGCAGAGCAGACAACCTCACAGGCCCGGCAACCGTTGCACTTGTCCAGATCAACTTTGATCGTCTTGACGATTTTCTTTTCTTTCTCCGCCATGACGGCCGCCACCTCTCTGCTCTATTTCGTTTCTATATCCTTCAAACATTATCTGAAAGTCTAGGTTTCCGCCAAACTCTCCCGGACGGAAGCACCGCCATTGTCCGTCAAGATGCCCCGCTGGATGAAATCCCGGCTGACGTAATCCAATCCCAGCTCATGCAGGGTCTCTTTGGTGGGAATGCCGTCGGAATTCCACCCCTTGAAGGCGTAATACGTGTCTAAAAGCTCAGCTTCAAGCTCTGGAAATCTCTTCTTCCAGTGATCCTCCGGCGGTTTATCGTCTTTGCGCCTCATGCCCCTTCTTACATTAACGGCCCGGATTAATGTCCGGTTCCTCCTGGCTATTTGCGACAGCCCGGCTTCATCCATATCGATCCCGACCCCGGATGAGATAAAAGTCGGCAAATTGTGTATGTGATAGGGAGGCTTCAGGGGAAATGACGACAGACCGGCGCATATCCCGAGGGAGTCATCGATGTAGTGCATCTTTTCTTGCCAGTCAACAATTTCACAACATGCTTGGACAGTTGGAAAAAATGGCATGGAACACTCTCCGCGTGGATCCCAGTCCAAAAAATATTGTTTGAACTTTTCATCAGGGACCTGGATCCAATTCTCTACGAACTCTTCCCTGTCCTCTCTTTTCGCATAAGGCGCCTGGGGGAAATTGCCTTCAATCTGGGTAATGTTTATCTTCTCGCCGGTGGCATACATGAGGAAATAGATGGGATTCAGCATGCCCAGCTTGAGGGGCAACTGCTCATGTTTCTTGATATTATTATGCGCATATGCCTCTGCGCCCTTTCCAATCTGTTGGGCCGCCCAATAAGTACCATTGGCCAGAACATCCCCGATACCTTCGCGCCGGACAATTCTGTCAAGCAGCCAGAGAAATCTCCCCTCGTTGTCGGCCGGCATTCCCGGCATGTCCTGGTCAGTCAAAATACCCGCTTCATAAAGCTCAAGGGCAAAAGCCATCACCTGCGGGGTCGAGAATCCGTCGACGCCATACTCCGTAGCACGCTGAGCGATTGTAAAACCAAATTCCAGGTCTGACATGGCCGCCATGGTATAAGTGAGCTTCGAGTAGCATTTCATCATATATTTTGAAATACCCGGAACGGAAATTAACGCGCCGCATTTCATCGGACAGTTATAGCAACTGAGTAAGCGCTCCCGCACGCTCTCCTGTGTCTTTTTCCACTTCTGTTCGACTTCCTTGGTCCAGAAATCTTTTCTCCGGTGCCGGGCATTGCCCCAGGTAAAACTGGTGGTGTGCCACTCCTCATCGTGGATTGCCATCTCTTGCGGCGACCCAAGCCCGGCTAAAATGGGCGGTACCCCCTTGATCGGGTTTTCTTCCCGGTATTTTATATATTCCAGCACCTGGTTGCAAAGACCGATGAACTCAGCCGGGCGGGCGATATTGACGTCCTTGGTTCCACGGACGGCTATGGCCTTTACCCCTTTGTCTCCCATGACAGCGCCCATTCCGCCTCGGCTGGCACTGGACCTGCCCTGCTCGATGGAAGCAAAATAAACCCTGTTTTCACCGGCCAGGCCGATGGTGGCCACCTGGGCCTTGGGCTCTTTCAACTCCTCTTTGATAAGTTCTGCGGTTTCAACGGCGCCTTTGCCCTTCAGATGAGAGGCATCGCGGATTTCCACCTTGTCGTTGTGGATCCACAGATAAACCAGCTCCGGGGATTTGCCGCGCAGGATCACTTTGTCGTAACCGGCATACTTCAATTCCGGCGCGAAAAATCCTCCCATCATCGAAAATGCCATGAGGTGCGTTTGGGGAGAAAAGGTGGAAACAATCGTTCGGTTACAACCGACGGCAGGCGTGCCGCATAAAAGGCCGGCGCTGAATATGAGAAGATTATCCGGCGAAAAGGGGTCGGTTTCCGGGGGCACCCTGTCCCATAATATCTTGGCGTTGGTCCCTAAGCCCCCCAGATGAAGCTCGGTTAGCCCCGGGTCGGTTTCTACCCTCTCAACGCTGCCCCGGGAAAGATCGATTTCCAGATTAAACCCTGTCTCGCCGTACCTCATTTTTTTTCCTTCTGATTACCGGATTGAAGCTCCCTGAAGCAGGCTGCAGGGAATTTGCTTCACTGTTGCGGTTAAGAAATGGTTACAAATTAGCTACATCGTAACTGCGTGTCAAGAAAAAATTAATATGGTTTGCTTCTTTCACCCTCGCCCTTCTTATCCTTTGACATTCGGGCAACGGCATCCAATATATTCTCCAATCCATATTTGTCAGCCAGTGATTCCAGCCCCACTTCGATCTCCTCCCGCTTAACTTCTTCCTGCCCGGCCTCCTCTTCCCTTTCTTCGTAAGTCAGGGCGTCACACCGGCACACCTGAACGCACATGGGCTCTTCTAACGGCGGATCGGATTCACACATATCGCATTTCAGGGGAAGACCGGAATCGGGTTCCTTGAAAAGGTCCCTGGCCGGGCAGGAAACCCCGCAAAAGCTGCACTCGCTGTATTCCTTTCCGTCAATCGTGTACGTATGCCTGCCGTTGCATTCGGCCGGCGTATAATCACCGGCACGTATGGGAACATACACATCGTTCAAGTCATCCACAACCACCCGAATCCGGGACCTGGCCGGGTTCGTGCTGCTGTATTTCGGCCTGGCGTGAAAGGCAGAGCAGGCCAGCTCACATGCGCGGCAACCGATGCATTTATCAAGGTCAACCTTTATTTCTTTGACTATTTTCTTTTTTAAATCGCCCTTCACGGCCGCCGCCTCCTTTACCTTACTGCCTGCCTTTTTTCGCCGAATTTTCTTTGGAAGGAGCACCTTCATCGTCCGTCAAGATGCCCCTCTGCAGAAAGTCTGCGCTCACGTAATCCAGGCCCATTTTGTCCAGGGTCTCTTTGGTGGGGATACCGTCATTATTCCACCCCTTGAACTCATAATAGCTGTCCAGCAGCTTGGTTTCCGTCTCCGGGTCTCTGATCTGCCAATGGTCTTCCGGAGGCTTTTCATCACTTCTTCTTAAGCCTCTTCTGACATTGATGGCTCTGATCAAGTTTCGGTTCCTTCTGGCTATTTCCCATAGTCTGTCCGTGTCAATATCCATCCCGGTCGCATAGGAGATGAATTTCGGCAAATTGTAAATATGATACGGCGGCCGTCCGCCGAATTGGCCTCTGAATGACGACAGGAAGGCGCAGGTGCCCACAGCGTCATCGATGTAGTGCATGGACTCGTTCCAATCGGCAATGTTGACAGAGGCTTCAATGGATGGGTGTTGACGCGGCTCCCATTCCAAATACCATTTTTTAAACCTTTCAGGGGCTGCCTCCCAATTCTTTACAAACTCTTCTCTTTCTTTTATATCCGCAATGGGTATCTGGGGGTAGGAGCCTTCGGTCTGGGTGATACACATCTTCTCACCGGTGGCATACATGATGAAATAGGGGTAGTTTAACATTTTCAGCTTGAGCGGCACCTGCTCAAATTTTTTCATGCTGTTGTGATCAAATTCTTCCGCACCCTTGCCGATCTGGCGGGCGGCCCAATAAACACCGTTGGCCAAAGCATCTCCGACCCCTTCCCGACGGACGATTTTTTCGACCAGATAGAAAAATCTCTCCCCGGAGTCGGACGGAAATCCCGGCAGATCCTGGTCGGTTAAAATGCCGGCTTCATAGAGTTCAATCGCAAAGGCCAGAAGCTGGGGCGTTGAAAATCCGTCCAGTCCGTATTCCTGGGTCACGCCGAGGATGTCATAATTAAAGTCCAGCTCTTTATAGGCCGCCATGGCGTAGGTCAGCTTGCTGTAGCATTTTAAGAAATAGGTCTGCCGCCCCGGGTAGTGAATCGCCTGGTGGCAATCCTTCGGGCAGTTATAGCAGCCCGTCCATCGAAGCCGCACTTGTTCACTGATCGTTTTCCACTTTTCTTCCAGCTGCTTGTTCCAATAATCTTTTCTCCGTGCACGCGCATTGCCCCAGGCAAAGTTATTGACATGCCACTCTTCGTCATCTTCGTGCAAAAAAACACACCCGCAATACGGGTTGTCATAAATTTCCGCATACATGCGGTTGCAAACCTCAAAGAGCTCGGCCGGTCGGGCAATATTGAGGTCCTTGGTCCCCCGGACAGCTATCGCCTTTAACTTTTTATCTCCCATGATCACCCCGACCCCGCGAGAGGCGCTGGAGTTGGCGTGCTCGATGGTCGCCAGATAGACCCTGTTTTCACCGGCCAGGCCGATCGCGGCCACCTGGGCATCGGATTCCTTCAACTCCTCTTTAATGAGCGCCCCGGTTTCCAGCGCGCCTTTTCCCTTCAGATGAGAGGCGTCGCGTATTTCCACCTTGTCATTGTTTATCCACAGATAAACCAGCTCCGGGGACTTGCCGCGGATGATTATTTTGTCGTAACCGGCATGTTTCAGTTCCGGCCCGAAAAAGCCTCCAAACAATGAATGTGAATACAGGTTTGTCTGGGGCGAAAAAGTATTCACCGCACTGCGATTGGCACCGGGGACCGGTGTGCCGAGTAAAAGACCGGTGCTGAATATCAGCAGATTGTCAGCAGAGAAGGGCTCCACTTCCGGAGGAACCCGATCCCACAGTATCTTGCCGGCAGTACCCTGCCCCCCCAGATGAAGCTCGGTGAGCCTAAGGTCGGTTTGCACCCGCTCAACGCTTCCCCGGGACAGATCAATTTCCAGATTAAACCCTGTCTCTGCGTACCTCATTTTTTTCCCCTTCTTAGACTATTCAGAACGATGTAACCATAATATAGCTACATCATAGCTTCCCGTCAACAAAAAAGTAATTTCCGTCCTGGAAGGCTATTGCTTTGTCCCGGTTTTGGAAGCGGGCTCCGGCAGGAGCGCCCGGGCCAGCACGTAGGCGGCCTGCAGCGCCTCGGTCGGGCAGAGTGGAAAACATTGCTTGCAGGCCCAGCACTCCCTGGCGGC
>JAUYIZ010000398.1 GCA_030688615.1 Desulfobacterales bacterium
TCCGCCAATCCCTTTAATGCCATATGCTTGGTTATCGCTGCCGTCAACGTCGTCTTGCCGTGATCAATATGCCCGATCGTCCCTACATTGACATGCGGTTTTTTCCGCTCAAACTTCTCCTTTGCCATCTTTCTATCCTCCCCGCTGCTTTTTGTAAAGCATACCCCCGTCGCACGTCAGGGGCCCTTCCACCGTTAAGGGTGCTTTCTGATTTTAGGTCTTATATTAATCCCATGTGATCTCACCTGGGCTTCAGTCTGATACGAATGGAGCCCACGACCGGAATCGAACCGGTGAAACCTCTTCCTTACCAAGGAAGCGCTCTACCTACTGAGCTACGTGGGCCAATAACCGCCATTTACTCCACCGCCCACCCCTCTTAAAACCTTTTTCAAAGGCTTCTGATCGGTCTCAATACCTTAACCCATTCGGCGGATGGATATTTATTTGAACTTATCTTTCCCCAAAATGGAGCGGGAGACGAGACTCGAACTCGCGACATCCAGCTTGGAAGGCTGAAGCTCTACCAGCTGAGCTACTCCCGCCCGATCGACTTGGGATGGTGGTGGGGGGAGGATTCGAACCTCCGAAGGCGTCGCCGACAGATTTACAGTCTGTTCCCTTTAGCCACTCGGGAACCCCACCCGCTCAAATAAAAAATCAGGAATATTCCCCGTTATTAATCTTACTGGAGCCAGCGGAGGGACTTGAACCCCCGACCCACTGATTACAAATCAGTAGCTCTACCAGCTGAGCTACGCTGGCCTCAAAATTCATACGCTGCGACCTAGGAAAAAATATCAAAGTACACCCATCCTCTCTCAACTGAATCCTTCATGGAAAACCACCTGAAAAAGTCAGATGATTGTTTAAAGGTGCCGCAACCGGGACTTTCACCGAAGCAGGAAGATGTATTTTTCAATCAACTATTTTTAAAATTTTTCTTTTTACCAAATTAATTCTCAACAGTCAACAATTTTTTCTTTTTTAATTATATCCTGATGATGAATGCCAAAACCGCAGCAGAACCTCTATGTTAAGGTCTTGAAGATGATAAGGTGGCGGGCTGCATATTCATATAAGCGAGATAAAGAAAAACCCTTCAAAAGCATCTTAATTGGCATATAAGCAAGTTTAATTCTTAACTATTATAAAATCAACAGTTTTTTATTTTCTTTTACAGCGGTTCAGGTCAGAGTTTCCCGGATTCTGGCCATGGCGCGCCGCACATTCTCAAAACTGTTGAAAGCACTGATCCGGATGTATCCGTGCCCGCATTTTCCGAAACCGGATCCCGGCGTGCAGACCACCCCGGCTCTGTTCAAAAGCAGATCAAAAAAGTCCCAGGAATCCATTTTTCCGTCGATCCAGACATAGGGAGAGTTTTGACCGCCGATGCAATCCAACCCCAGCCCGGTTATTTCTTGCCGGATTAAAGCGGCATTCTTTAAATAGTAACCCACAAGTTCTTTTACCTGCACAGCGCCTTCATCGCTGTACACGGCCTCGGCAGCCCGCTGAACCGGGTAGGACACCCCGTTGAATTTGGTACAATGGCGCCGATTCCACAAAGGATGCAAAGCGTGCCGGGTTCCCTCACCGTCAAACGCGACGCAGTTTTTCGGCACCACGGTGTACGCACAGCGGGTTCCGGTAAATCCGGCGGTTTTCGAAAAGCTTCGAAATTCGATCGCCACTTCACGGGCGTTGGGAATTTCATAAATGGACCGGGGCACCCCATCATCCTGAATGAAAGCCTCATAGGCGGCGTCGTACAGAATTACGGCCTTGTTTTCCCGGGCGTAATCCACCCAGCTTTGGAGAAGTTCTCTGGAGATTGTGGCGCCGGTGGGATTATTTGGAAAACAAAGATAAATCAGGTCCACCGGCTCTGCGGGAAGATCCGGGATAAAGTTGTTCTCCCGGTTGCTGGCCATGTAGCAGATGCCTTCGAACCTTCCATTTTGAAACTTTCCGGTTCGTCCGGCCATGACACTGGCGTCCAGATATACCGGATAGACCGGATCCGGAATGGCAATTTTGATCCCGGCATCGAATATCTCCTGAATATTGCTGGAATCACACTTGGTCCCGTCACTGATAAAAATCTCATCCGCAGAAACATCCGCCCCTCTGGCCTGAAAATCTGCTGCGGCAATCTTTTCCCTTAAAAAGAGGTATCCCTGCTCGGGCCCATATCCTCGAAAGGTCCGGTCATGACCCATTTCATCAACGGCTTTGTGCAAGGCATCGATACAAGCCCGGGGAAGCGCCCGGGTGACATCGCCGATGCCCAGCTTGATAATATCTTTATCCGCATGGGCGGCTTGAAAATCGGAAACGCGTTTGGCAATTTCAGAAAACAGATATGAAGCCTGCAACTTAAAATAATTTTCATTGACCCTGATCATAATGCACTCACTTTGGGTAGAGGTTTCTGCTTGTGCCGCACCCTGGCAGCGTACTATAAAAGAATGAATAACAGGTGTCAATACGCAATCGCATCCGGGGAAAAAAGCTGGTGCCCGAAAAGCCGGTAATTTTTTATCAGGGATTGTCCCTTTTCCGAAACCATCCAGTCCACGAATTTTCGGGCAAGATCATATTGTACATGCGGAAACCGTTTGGGGTTGATCGGGATCAGCCCGTATGAATTGTACAGCACCGGATCCCCTGCAAACAAAATTTCCAGGTCCAGCCGAATTTGCATGCCATATTTATATCGGATAAAAGTTCCGCGGTCGACCATGGTGTAGGCATGCTTTTCATCCGCGAATATGATTGCATTTCCCTGACCCTGTCCAATGGAAATATACCATTTATCGGCGCCGGTCGGCCGGATATCGGGGAACTCACTGCCCGGGCCGCCCTTTTCAACAGGCAAGCTCTGGTTCCGGAGGGCAAGCCCGGTTGCGCGCCAGATTTCCTGTTCTTTGATATGGGTTCCGCTGCCGTCGCCGCGGGATATGAAGCACGCCTTGGTCCCGGCGATCTGCCTGAAAACACTTGCCACATCCGGCAAACCTTTGATGCCGGCCGGATCCTGCGGCGGCCCCAGAACGACAAAGTCATTATGCATCAGGGCAAATCGTTTTACGCCATATCCTTGCCGAACGAATTTTTCCTCAAGAGACTTTGCGTGCACCAGGATGACATCCACATTCCCGTCCATTCCGTCACGAATCGCCGCACCGGTTCCCTTGACAACGACTTTGGTGACGATTCCGGCATCTCTGTTAAATTCGGGCAGCAGGATATCCAGCAGGCCCGAGGACTGCGTGCTGGTGGTTGTGGCAATTTTTAATACGGCCCCGGACGCTGAAGCATCAGGTGTTGCTGCGCAAATGATAACCATCGCAATGAGTGCGCTGCGGATTTTCCGTACCATATTTAAAGCCTTGAGCCCTTTTAAAAATTACGCAGCCGTCATAACATAGTGCTTGAATATTTATCAAGCTTGTGTATTAAAATAAACCATTTTGGGGAACACCTCAAATGGTTAAAGGATAAGGAAAACATGGCACGGATAAAAAAAGAGGATTTTTTAAAACCCTTTCATTTCCAGGGCGCGGATTACAGCATTTTCGATATAAACCTGCTTGAAAAAAAAGGGCTTGCAGATATCAGACGGCTTCCTTATTCGATTAAGGTCCTGGTTGAAAACCTTCTGCGAAAATTGGACGGCCGGATCGTGGAAGAGACTGATTTGCTCAACATTGCCAGGTGGCGCAAAACCTATCAGATCCCGGTGGACATCCCCTTTCACCCGGCTCGGGTTTTAATGCATGATTTTACGGGCATACCCGCCCTGGTGGACATGGCCGCAATGCGGGATGCGGTGAATGAACACGGCGGTGATCCTTACTTGATCAACCCGGAAGTACCTGTCGACCTGATTATCGACCATTCCGTGCAGATTGACTATTTCGGCACCACCGATGCCTTGAAAAAAAATGTTGAAAAGGAATACCAGCGCAATAAAGAGAGATATGCGTTCTTGAAATGGGCACAGAAAAATTTTGACAACTTCCAGGTGGTGCCGCCAAAATCCGGTATCTGTCATCAGGTCAACCTGGAATATTTGGGGCGCGTGGTCGTCGAAGGAAGCGACCGGGAAACGGCCCTGCTTTACCCGGACACGCTGGTGGGAACGGACTCCCACACGCCCATGATCAACGGGATCGGTATTGTGGGCTGGGGGGTCGGCGGCATTGAAGCCGAGGCCGTCATGCTCGGGCAACCCTACAACATGTCCATTCCGGAAGTCATCGGTGTCCGGCTGATTGGCCGGCTTAAGGACCATGTGACCCCCACCGATCTTGTCCTCACCGTCACGGAACTGCTCCGGAAACATAACGTGGTGGAAAAATTCGTTGAATATTTTGGCCCGGGCTTAAAACAACTCACCGTGCCGGGCCGGGCAACCCTTGCCAATATGGCGCCTGAGTACGGCGCAACCATGGGTTTCTTTCCCATCGATGAACAAACCATAGCCTATCTTACCATCACCCATCGCGGCCGACAGGCCCAACTAGCGGAAAAATACGCCAAAGAGACCGGCCTTTTCTACACGGATGAAGACCGGGTAGAATATACCCAGGTCCTTGAACTGGACCTTTCAACGGTCGAATTATGTGTTGCCGGGCCTTCACGGCCCCAGGACAGGATCCCGTTAAGCCGCTTGAAAGATCAGTTCGATGCCATGCTCATCAAAGAATTTGTACCCAAGACGCCCAACACGGCCATATTGAAATTTGAGGACGAATCCGGGTACATTATCACCCATGCGCCCAAATGTGAACCGGACGATCAGAAGCTCTATCCAATTAATTTATATGACAAAACGGTTTCCATCGGAAACGGCAGTATCGTCATTGCGGCGATAACATCGTGCACCAACACGTCAAATCCTTATGTCATGCTCGGCGCAGGTCTTGTTGCCAAAAAGGCGGTGGAAAAGGGGCTGGAGGTACCTGATCATGTTAAAACCTCCTTGGCCCCCGGGTCAACCGTCGTCCTGAAATATCTGCAGGATTCCGGGCTGATGCCCTACCTGGAAGCGCTCGGATTTCACATTTCCGGCTTTGGCTGCACCACCTGTATCGGCAACAGCGGACCGCTGCATCCGGTCATCGAACAGTCCATCCTTGAAAATGACCTGACCGTCGCGGCGGTGCTTTCCGGAAACCGAAATTTCGAGGCCCGGATCCATCAGCGGGTGCGGGCCAATTTTCTGGCTTCGCCCATGCTTGTTGTGGCTTTGGCCATTTCAGGAAGGATCGATACGGACCTGTCAAAGGATCCGATTGGCTTAGACCCGAATGGCGCGCCGGTCTTTTTGAAGGATATCTGGCCGGACCCGGCAGAAATCGAGGGGCTGATCCAAAATCATGTTAAAGAAATTTTTTTTCAGTCCGAATACGACAAAATTTTTGAAGGCGATGCCCTGTGGGGGGATATGCCCATCGCGGAACACGCCACTTTTGCATGGGATCCCGCATCCACATACATTCAGCGGCCGCCTTATTTTGAAAATTTTAACATCGAGCGGCCGGTCTTCGCCGATATCCGCGGCGCCAGAGCGCTCCTGGCCCTGGGAGACTCCATCACAACCGATCATATTTCACCGGCAAGTGCGATTCCTGAAAATTACCCGTCCGGACAATACCTTATGGAAAAAAATGTAGCGCCCCAAGACTTTAATTCCTACGGATCCCGGAGAGGAAACCATAATGTGATGATTCGGGGCACGTTTGGAAACATCCGGTTAAAAAACAGACTTGTCTCCCCCAGGGAAGGCGGATTTACCCTAAAATTTCCGGAAGGCCGGGAGATGTTGGTCTACGATGCGGCCTGCAAATATCAAGAGGAGGGCACGCCGCTGATCATCATCGCCGGCCAAGAATACGGTTCGGGATCTTCAAGGGATTGGGCGGCAAAAGGGCCTTATCTTCTGGGAGTCAAAGCGATTATTGCCGAGTCCTACGAAAGGATTCACAGAAACAATCTTCTGGGCATGGGAGTGCTCCCGCTGGAATTTAAAAAGAATACCTCCTGGAAAAAACTGGGGCTGGACGGTTCCGAAACTTTTTCCATCTACGGTTTTAACGACATGAAGACCAGAAAGACACTTCAGGTCCAAGCAATTAAAAAGGACGGCGGTGAGATAAATTTTGATACCACGGCCCGGCTGGATACGGATGTTGAGGTGGCCTATTTTATAAACGGCGGGATCATGCCGTACGTGCTTCGCAAGGTGCTGCAAAAACCTGACCTGGCCGATTAAAAATTGAAACTCCCTGCAGCAGGCTGCAGGGAGCATCGCCCCAAAAAACTTTTTGTCCATTTTAAGATTCCCTCGCTGTCGCGGTTCACGGGGGAACAGGAATCTATAAATTTATCAGGTTTCCTCAACAGTAATTGCACCGGGTTCACAAACCTCTACGCAGCTCTCGCAGCCCAGGCACTCGTCCGCATTTACCGGACTGGATTTTCCGTCAACCATCTCAAAAACTTCCACAGGACATATTTCCACACATTCCTCGCAACCCTGACATTTTTCTTCGTCAACTACAGGATTAAACCCCATCTTGCTTGGCCTCCTTTTAAAAATTAAATTAAGCACGAACTTTCCTCTGAAGCCAGATCTTCCCGCTTCGGCCAAAGTCCATATATCAATTGCAAGGTGGAGTCAAGGGTTCTTGTGATTTTTTTTAGTTCTTTTCCATCAACCCGACCACGGTATTTTCCAGACCCGGGTCTGGCCGGATTTCGGGTGCTGTCATAAACGGCCTGACCGCACACCGGCCCAATACTTTTTCAGGTGTCTGGCCCGGCACAATGTAAAGGGTCAGCGAAACCGTCCCGCCACCGGCACTTTCCACGGGAGGCCGGGAGATATTGTCCGTGGAACGGCACGGCCACGGCGTTTTCACAAGGGCGTCGAGCCATCGGGTCAACTGTTTGGACCACGCTTCCATTGCACGCGACCGCGGTTTATCCATGGGTATCGAATCAAAAATCTGCAGTTTTTGCGCCCCTGGAACCATCTCCAGCAGTTGTGCCATCACCCCCCGGCTGCTGGTGATGAGCACGCCCGGCATCGGGTCATCCTTTTCCAAAAGATACCGCCATGCTGCAAGCCGTTGCGGGATCAAATGATTTTCAGCCTCGCGCGGCAACATTCTTTTCCCATGGACGGGCTGTTGCCTGCCCTGCTCTTCTTCTCCCAGCAGATCCTGAAAAAGACCTTCCTCGACCCTGTCTGCCGACCAAAGATGCGCGGCGATCTCATCATTTTGCAAATCCAGTTCCTGGGCGATGAGAAGAAACAGGCGGGCGCGGTAAGAAATATCCGGCTTGCCCGGACGGTCTTGATTTTTCCCGGCCGCCACGACATCCGTCCGGATCCGCGAAACATCATATTCATTAAAAAAAGGAGCAGCTTCTTTCTGGCCGGTATAATAGGACACCCGGCCGCGGCCATGCAGATCGGACCATCTCTGAAAGTCTTTTAACACCGCCTGGATTTGCCGGGCATCGTTTTTTATCGGCGTGCGTACTTCAAGGACCCCCTCCTGGATCCACTGCTGCATTAGAGAGGACAACCGCAGAGGGGCCGGTTGATACAGGGCCACCGGCTGAAAACACGCCGAGAAAGCCGATAGCACCGGTGCGGAAATATAGGTAAAGGGGAAGTATAAAGGGATCACATCAGTTCATTTTTTCTTTTAGAATTTGAATGATCTCATCACGGACATGACACTCGTCTCCGGAAGCATCGATGACGCAAAACCGCCCGGGATCCTGTCGGGCCAGTTCAAGATACCCTTTTCGAACTTGCTCGTGGAATGAAAGCGCCTCCTTTTCAAAACGGCTTTCCCGGCCTGTGCGGATGCCGTTATCAATCTGTTTCCAGGCGCGCTCAAGGCCTTTTTGAGCTGGAAGATCCAGCAGAAAGGTAATATCCGGTTTCAGGTTTTCAAAAAGCAAATGATGCAACCTGATGATCAGGTTGGTATCCAGTTTACGCGCAAAACCCTGATAGGCCATGGTGGCATCAAAATAGCGATCGCATATCACAGTTTTTCCCTCGGCCAGGAGCGGCCGGATCAGCTCGCTGATATGCTGCGCCCGGTCCGCGACATACAACAGCAGTTCTGCAATAGGGGCAATGCCCTTGGTTTCAGGGTCCAGCAGGATGGCGCGTATTTTTTCCCCGATTCTTGTGCCGCCGGGCTCCCGGGTGATGACCGGGACATGACCCGCAGACTGCAGGAATCGGGCCATATGCTTTGTCTGGCTTGTTTTACCCGAGCCTTCGATGCCTTCAAGTGTAATAAACATAAGGGATAGATTTAAGTTTTACGTTTTAAGATTTAAGTTTGATGGACCCGTAAAAAGCTAAGTGATGCCGCTGCGCGGCGCAGTAGCCAAAAATAACTTTTTGGATTGTCTATCCGTTTTTCGTTGGTCAAGCTCGAAATGTGATTTATTATATCTCTCGCCCGCTTTGCTGGAGCACGCTGAGTTCACAAAGACAGATTTTATGTTATTATGCCACAAAAACGTGAAAAAAATTTACGTTATTGTGATGGGTTTTGAATGAGTTTCTTTCTTTATCACCTTAAAACTTAACACTTAAAACTTAAAACGTGATGAATTCGGCTTTTTACGAATTCATCACGTTTTTCCTTTGTAGAAGAACCGCTCCAGTACCCGATGATAAGACGTCCAGGATGCATTGGGATCTTCCGAAGCCATAAAATCCCGGATCGCATTGATCTTGGCGTCGATCTCATCAATATAATTCAAGAGCACCGCCTCGAGGGTTTTCGGCGGTTCCGGAGAACCGAACTCCCTGGACCCGTGATGGCTCACGATCATATGTTTGAGCAGCAGGGCCAGCTTTTCCGGAAACCCGCTTATTTCATTAATTTTTTCGTCAACCATCTGCAATCCGATGCTAATATGGCTCAGCAGCCTGCCGGCATCGGAATAATCAATCTTGGTCTGGTATTCAAATTCTTTAATCTTTCCTATATCGTGAACCATGGCGCCTGCCAGCACCAGATCCCTGTCGATGCCCTTGTAATGGCCCACAATTCTATCGGCCAGAAGGGCCATGGAAAGGGTGTGCTCAAGGAGGCCGCCGATATAGGCATGATGCATTTTTTTGGCGGCCGGAGCGCTTTTAAATCCGCGGACAATTTCTTCGTCATGCCAAAACGCCTCCATAAGCCGTTTCAGAAAACCGTTTTCGATGGTTCCGGTCAGCAGCAGGATCCGGTGAAACATGTTTTCAATGTCACGACCGGTTGCCGGCAGGAAATCTTCAGGGGTAAGCCCATCGGCCGGCCAAGGCGCCAGGTGCTTAATGACCATCTGAAGGGAGCCCCGATACTCGGAAACCGTTGCCTGGACATGGACAAAATCACCCGGGGACAGGTTTCCTGCAATATCAGCCACACCATCCCACATGACACCTTTGAGGCTGCCTGATTTATCCGTAAGAACCGCATTTAAGAAAATATTTCCATCTTTTTTTTGCGACAGGCTTTTCTCGGAGAGCACAAAAATATCATCGACTTTTTCGCCGGCCTCCAAGGAACCAACAAACCGTTTTTTCATCTGACGGCACCTTTTATCAATTGAAGATCCCTGCAGCAAGCTGCGGGGAATGCACCCGCTGTTGCGGTTCATCCTCCGGCATTAAGATTCCAACCTTTCAGGGCCCCCATAAAACGATAATCGGTCATATCGCACTGCAGCGGGGTGATGGAAATAAAATTTTGACAGAGAACGACTTCATCAACCTCCGGATTCCCCTCCGGACCGGGATATTCGCCGCCCAACCCGCAATAAATTCGATTGCGCGGATCCGGCCGTTTTTCATAATATTCGGGCAGCAGAGCAATCCCCTGCCGGCTGATCCGGACGGCAGTAGCGCTTTTTAAAGACATATTCGGCAAATTCACATTCAAGAGGGTCCCCAGAGGCAGCCCGTTTTCAACAACCTTTTGCGCCAGTTTCTCTAAAAATCCGGCAGCCGCCCGGTAATCGGTTTGAGGTCCCATCTGGATGGAAGCGGCAATGGCCGGAATGCCGTGCAGGGCAGCTTCTTTGGCTGCGGACACCGTGCCGGAATAATTGATGTTATTGCCGACGTTCGGGCCGGAGTTGATCCCCGAAATCACCACATCCGGTTTGCCGTCCAATATTTCCGCCATCGCCAGGTTTACGCAATCCACCGGCGTGCCGTTGACCGCATGGCCCATATGCCGACCCCGGATCGCTACCGGGGTGGCGCACAGGGGTGTGTGGAGCGTTATGCCGTGCCCTGCGGCGCTGCGCTCCCGATCCGGAGCCACGACGGTCACCGAATTTTTTCCCATGAACCTGTCGTAAAGGGCCAGAAGCCCTTCCGCATAAATCCCGTCATCATTGGTCAATAAAATTTTCATTTCACTTTTATTACAACTACATCTTGACTTTTGCAATAAAATTAGAGTAACCGAAGGCGATTTGGATGTTTTTTACATATAGACCCCTGCATGTGGCTTATGATCCGGCTTTCGCAAAAAAGAGAGATCCTTGAATCTTCCCATGACACAGAAATCGGACAAAATAGGGAGTTTTGCCAAGGTTTCAAAGATCTTCTTTGCCTCTAGTCTCATTTTTGTTCTGATGGCACGGGTTTCCCCGGGCGCCACCCAACTGCCTTCCAACCCATTTCCCGACGAAGCCAAGGAACCCTGGCATATTGCGGCCGACAATTTAAGTTTTGACCGGAAAACAGGTGCTTACAGGGCCGAAGGCAACGTCGTCATCCAAAAAAAAGATATAAAACTCTCTGCCGATTTTGCCGAATTTTTCAGTGATACCCTGGAAATCGCCGCCAGAGGCAATGTCAGTCTGATCTCCCGGGGAGACATCCTCACCGGCAGCCGGGTGGAAATAGACCTGAAAAACGAAACCGGGACGATTTATCAGGGCGGCCTTTTCCTTAATGCCAATCATTTCCATATTAAAGGCGACCGGATTCAGAAAACAGGAAAAAAATCCTACAACATCCAGGCGGCCTGCCTGACGAGTTGTGACGGGGATTCTCCGGCCTGGAAAATTACCGGAAGAAATCTTAATGTTACCGTTGACGGTTACGGTACGGTATCTCATGCCACCCTCTGGGCCAAAAATATCCCGGTTTTTTACACGCCTTTTTTAATCTTTCCTGCCAAGGTCGAACGGCAATCCGGACTTCTTGCACCCCAGATGGGATATTCAGAACGAAAATGGGAAGAATATATTCAACCCTTTTACTGGGCCATCAATCAAAGTTCAGATGCCACATTTTATTTCCACCATATGGAACGACGGGGGGAAAAACTCGGCCTTCAATACCGCTATATTCTGGATGACACCTCCAAGGGCGCAGTGATGGCCGACTTTTTAAATGACCTGAAAATCGATGACGGCGCCCGAAATTCGGGCCGGTATTGGGGATTTGACGATGACACCGCCCTCCGGCCCAATTCAGACCGTTACTGGTTCCGGATGAAACATGACCACAGGATGCCCGATGGCTTTTCAGCAGCCCTGGACATCGACTGGGTAAGCGATCAGGATTATCTGCACGAATTCAGAGATAAATATACCGGTTTTGAAGCAACAAACAGATATTTTGTCGACCATTTCAGCAGAGAGCTCGATGAAGACATCGACCCGGTCCGGGTCAACAGCCTGCGGCTGAGTAAAATCTGGATGAATTACAGCCTGAATGCCCAGGCCCGCTGGTACGACAATGTGGTCAAGCGCCGCCAGGATCTTACGGACACCACGCTGCAGAGACTGCCTTTTATCGAGTTTGATGCGTCCAAGCAACAGATTTTGAGCACCCCTTTTTATTTTAACCTGGATTCCGAATATACCTATTTTTACAGGCAGGATGGCTCGAAAGGCCACCGCGCGGATCTGTACCCGAGATTCTACCTGCCCTATGCCTATAAAAATGTATTTTTCCTGGAACCCTCCTTAGGGTTCAGGCAGACCCTGTGGCATCCGGAACGGCCCGATTCCGGCGCTCAGCCGGGCAACGAAAAGAACGGAACCCATTTTAGAGGGGTCTACGATTTCGGGCTGGACATCTCTTCAGAAATCTACAGGGTCTATGAAACCGGTTCAGGGACATATGATAAAATAAAACACACCCTTCAGCCCGCGGTTTTTTACCAGTATTCTCCGGAGCAGGATCAGGGAAAATACCATTTTTTTGATCCCACGGATCGCATTGAGGGAAAAAATCTTCTGACCTATTCTCTGACCAACACGTTTACGGCAAGGTTCAAAAATAACACCCCGGGCCAAGACCGGGCGGCCGATTATTCCTACCGGCAATTTTTTCGCTTTAAATTGGAACAAAGCTATGACATTAATAAACACCAGGAAAATGCTCCGGAACCTTTTTCCCCGGTGAGCGGCGAGCTGCAAATTTTTACAAGCCCGTATTTTTCCTTTCAGGCCGACGGCCGGTGGTCTTTGTACGAAAACCGGTTTTCGTCTTACAGCGTGTCGACGAAACTATCCGATCAACGCGGAGATGAAATCTGGCTGGAACACCTTTATGCCGGCGGCTTGGGCAAATCCATTTACGCCAGATTTAATTTCGTCCTGACCCGCTGGGCCTCAGGATATCTGGATTATGAGCGGAATCTGCTGGACGGAAAGGACATTCGAACCGGTCTGGGATTACGCTATAAGGAATCGTGCTGGTCCGTGGACCTGCTGTACAGCAAAGAGGACCAAGACCGCCGGTACGGTTTTATGATCAACCTCTACGGACTGGGAGAAATGGGAATTTAAGATGATTATTGCCAAAACACCTCTCCGGATCAGTTTTGTGGGCGGCGGTTCAGACCTGCAGGACTTTTACACCAGGACAGACGGGAAGGTTGTCTGCGCGGCGCTGGACAAATTCGTATTTGCCATTGTCAAAGAACGGTTTGATGATATGATTTATATCAACTATTCCAAAAAAGAATGCGTCCATCACGTGGATGAAATTCGCCATGACCTCGTCCGCGAAGCCCTGAAGCTCACCGGTGTTAAAAATGGCCTTGAAATTACCACCCTGGCGGATATTCCATCTTCGGGCTCAGGTTTAGGCAGTTCAAGTTCGATTACCGTCGCGCTGTTGCATGCCCTCCATACTTATCAAAATGTTCTCGTCACCGCCGAACAGCTGGCCCAGGAAGCGTGCCATATCGAAATCGACCTGCTGGGGAAACCCATCGGCAAGCAGGATCAGTATGCGGCCGCTTACGGGGGAATCAACCAATTCACCTTCGGCGCCGACGGTATCACCCGGCGGCGGCCCGTTCTGATGGCAAATACCGCACGAAGAAAATTTTCGTCCTCCCTGCTCCTCTACTATACCGGGCTGACCCGAAAAGCGGAAACGATACTTGGCGAACAGAAAAAAAACCTGCAGGTTCAGGAAAAATTTATCCTCATGAAAAACATGGTGGCGCTGGTGGATCCATTTACCGCGGCGATGGAAAAAGGGGACATTGCCCATTGTGGGGCCCTTTTAGATGAAAACTGGCGGCTCAAGCAACAATTAGCCTCCGGGATTTCAAACGATACAATCCAATCCATGTATGAAAAGGCCAAATCCGCCGGGGCGCTGGCCGGAAAGATTGCCGGTGCCGGCGGCGGCGGTTTTCTGCTCCTGATCGTTCCGAGGGAAAAACAGAACGCGGTTTTTGAAGGCATGAAGGAATACCGGGAAATGCCCTTTATGCTCGAAGAAAGCGGCAGCAAAATTATTTTTGACGACCGTTCCTATTCGAGCAAGTAATTTAGCAGGAGGCATGTTGTGCACATACTGATTACCGGCGGCGCCGGTTTTATCGGGTCCCACACCGCCGACGCCCTGATTGAAAAGGGCCATACGGTCCGCATCCTGGACAATCTTCAAAAGACCATTCACCCGGAGGGCCGGCCCGAACACCTCCACCCCAAAGCAGAATTTATTTTCGGGGACGTTCGGGTCAAGGACCAATTGTACCGGGCGCTTCAAGGTATCGATGCCGTATTCCATTTTGCGGCCTACCAGGATTACCTGCCCGATTTTTCAACTTTTTTTCACGTCAATACCGTATCCACCGCGCTGCTTTACGAAATTCTTGTCGAAACCTCCCTGCATCGGGGTATCCAGCGGGTTGTCGTGGCCAGCAGCCAGGCCGTGATGGGGGAAGGAAAATACACCTGTCCTGCATGCGACGGCCTGCCGAACCATTATATTTATCCGGAAATCCGGCTGGAAGAACAACTCTCCAGGGGCCGCTGGGAGCACCGGTGCCCCGTATGCCGTTCCATTTTAAAATGGCTGCCCTCGGATGAATCCGTGATCCATCCCTGCAATCAATATGCCATATCTAAATACTCCCAGGAACAGATCGCCATGCAACTCGGGAAAAGATACCGCATTCCCACCGCCGTGCTGCGCTATTCCATTGTCCAGGGCCCACGGCAATCATTTCACAACGCCTATTCAGGCGCCATGAGGATTTTCGCACTTTCCCTTTTAATGAACCGGCCGCCGATCATCTTTGAAGACGGCAGACAGGTCAGGGACTTTGTCAACATCCGGGATGTGGTCCGGGCAAATCTTATGGCCCTGGAACAGGATCGGGCCGCATACCAGGTATTTAATGTCGGCGGCGGGGTGGCCTGGAGCGTCCTGGATTTTTTTCACACCATGCAACAGGTGGTGGGCAGGGATATCGACCCGATACTTTCAGGGTATTATCGTTACGGCGACACACGGCATATCTTTTCCGATACCGGCAAGATTCAGGGGCTCGGATGGAAAGCAACCCATGATGTTCGCACGAGCATTCAGGACTACTGGGAATACATCCGGGCGCGTCCGGGCGGCAAGGACGTTCTCGAACGCACGGAGGCACAGATGAAAAAACTGGAAGTCATCCGGCGGGTCAAGGATCCCCGATGAAAGCCGTATTGCTGGCCGCAGGCCTTGGGACGCGATTAAAACCGTTAACGGACCGCATCCCCAAATGCCTGATCCCCATACAGGGCAAACCCCTGCTGGAGATCTGGATCGATCTGCTCGAAAAACACCGGTTCCGGGAGGTGCTCATCAACACCCATCATCATGCCGCCCAGGTTGAAGAATTCATCGCCCGGAAAAAGAAACGGGCCGCGATAAAAATAACCCTTTTCAATGAACCCGAGCTCCTGGGAAGCGGCGGCACCCTGCTGGCGAACAAAGCATTTGTCTGCGATGAAAAGGATTTCCTGATCGCGTATTCGGATAATTTAACCAATATGGATCTTGATAAATTTATTGACTTTCACCGGCTTTGCATCCATAAAGGTGCAATTTTAACCATGGGGCTGTTCCATGCGCAGGATCCTCGGGCGTGCGGCATCGCGGTTCTGGACAAAGGGCAACGGATTGTAAAATTTACCGAAAAGCCGGAAACTCCTGAAAGCGACCTGGCCAACGGGGGTATCTATATGGCAACCGGAAAAATTTTCAATTTTTTCCCTGAAGCCAACAGCCCGAAAGGGATCATCGACCTGGGAAAGCATGTGCTGCCGGCCCTTTGCGGAAAAATGTACGGCTACAAGGTCACAGCCTATTTACGGGATATCGGCACACTTGAATCCTACCGCAAAGCCCTTGAGGAGTGGCCGGATCGACCGGAATCAAAGACCGCTTTGTAACCCGGGCACAAAGACATCAGGGGGGAAGAGGGGAATTTATGGAATTTCAGGCCTTTTCAAATAAGTATATCGACGAATTAAAAATCACCCTTGAAGCTTTTAATCATGCGCAGTTTGAAAAGATTGTCAACCGGATGCTCGATGCTTTTGAGCAGGGAAAACATATTTTTGTGATGGGCAACGGAGGAAGCGGATCCACTGCGTCACACTTCGCCTGCGACATCAATAAGGGGTGCTGTTATGACCTTGAAAAAAAATTCAAGGTGATTTGCCTAAATGACAATATCCCCACCATGCTGGCCCTGGCGAATGACATTTCCTACCAAGCCGTTTACGTGGAACAGTTGAAAAATTTTTTCAACCCCGGAGATCTTGTTATAGGCATTTCCGGCAGCGGAAATTCGGAAAATGTTTTAGAGGCCATCCGGTTTGCCAATGCAAAAAGCGGGTTTACCATAGGCCTTTGCGGATTTTCAGGGGGAAAACTGGCACAAATTGTTCATGAGGCTTTTATAGTGCCCAGTGACGACATGCAAAAAATCGAAGATGTTCACATGATCGTGGTGCATATTATCATGCAGGCCGTCTACGAGGCCCTGCACCGGACGCCGGTAGCCGGATAAAACAGGTGGAAATTCAAAAATGGGAACACCCTATCCGCGCACATGGTTTGTCCTTCATACCAGAAGCCGTTTTGAAACTGTGGTGCATGAGGGCCTGATCAAAAAATCCATGGAGGCCTTTTTACCTAAAATCAAGGTTAAAAGCAAGCGCCGGGACCGAAAGATCATGATCAATGTTCCGCTTTTTTCGGGCTACCTCTTTGTCAAGACGGATTTAAACCCGGCGGAACATATCGAAATTCTGAAGACTACCGGTGCGGTCCGTCTCATCGGCAACAAAGACGGGCCCGTTGCCGTACCGGATGATGCCGTAAATTCGATAAAAATCCTTGTAGGCGGAAATAATGAAATCACCACCGGGCGCCACCTGAAAAAAGGAGACCCGGTCATGGTGGTTAACGGTCCTTTCACCGGGGTCCAGGGCGTTTTTGTCAGGTATCGGGGCCAAGGCCGCCTGGTGGTCAATATCGAAGCTCTCGGCCAGTTTGCCAGCGTGGATGTCAGTGAGGACGACGTGGAAATCCTGCCTAAAATATTATTATAACTGCTTGACTTTCTATAAAGTTTTGATTTAATATACTTGTGATACTCAATCGTCGTTTTTTTTTAAGGAGGGCATATGAACAAGCTGGAGTTGATTTCAGCATTACGGGATGAAGAACAGATTACCAAAACCGAGGCCTCAAAAGTGGTTCAAATTGTTTTTGATCAAATGGCCGATTCCCTGGCAAAAGGGGAACGCGTTGAAATTCGCGGTTTGTGCAGTTTTTTTATCAAAGAATATAAAAGCTATACGGGCAGAAATCCTAAAACCGGAGCTAACGTGCGGATCAAGCCGAAAAAGCTGCCGTTTTTCAAATCAGGCAAAGAACTCAAAGAACGGGTTAATTATTAATTTGTGTCTAATTTTGAGTCCATAATCGGCCAGGATCACCCCTTACGCATTTTAAACACTCTGATTAAAAAAGGGACCATCCCCAACGCTCTGCTTTTCACCGGAATTGACGGGGTGGGGAAACTCACGGCGGCATCGACATTTGCCATGGCCTGTAACTGCATGGGAACATCCGCGCAGGATGTTTTGTGTGACAGTAAGGGCAAAAAGGCGAGCAGCAACCAACCGGCAATAACAAATCCCTGTGGTCTATGCAAATCGTGCAAAAAAATAATGTCAGGAAACCATCCGGATATTATTTTGGTGAAACCAACAGGTTTTTTTTTAAAGATTGATCAAATTCGCGGGTTATGTCAAACGCTGGCCATGAAACCCTATGAGGCAAGGCTTCGGGTGGTGATCATCAGCGATGCCCAGGCCATGAACCTTGAGGCCGGAAACGCACTGTTAAAGATTTTAGAGGAGCCGCCGAAACGGACGATTTTGATACTGACCTGCACACACCCATCGGAACTCTTACCCACCATTGTCTCGCGCTGCCACCCGATTCGCTTTTCCCCCATTTCGCGCGACAACCTCACGGAGATGCTGGTGGGAAAACAAGGGCTTTCCCGTGAGAAGGCTGAGGTTATCGCCGCATCGGCAGGCGGCAGTTATGCCAGGTCCTTACGGATGAAGGAGAAGAATTGGGACCAGCGGAGAAACTGGCTTTTAACAGCAACCGGTTTACATTCATCCGTTTTCTTTCCAAAATCAATCGGATCTCTTTTAGCGCTGGCAGAAAAGCTTTCTAAAAACAAGGAAACCCTGACGGAAGCTCTGGATATTATAAAATCCTGGCTCAGAGACGCTGTTATCGGCCGATACCTCCCGGAAAAAATAATCAACACCGACTTGACGGAAAAGATTCTAACCGCGTCTGAAAAACTTTCTCCCGCGGCCCTGCTTGAAAAAATAGAAGCCGTTGAAAAAACGCAGAAAAATATCCGGGGAAACGCCAACTTGAGACTCGCAGCCGAGTCGCTGCTGATTCAGCTTGCGTTTAAAAAACAAACACCATCTGATATAACATGAAAAAAATAGCTGGCATTCAATTTAAAACCGGAGGGAAAATCTATGACTTTGACTGCGGCGCCTTTGTCCTGAACTGCGGGGATCATGTCATGGTAGAAACCGAACAGGGACTGGGACTGGGTAAAGTTGTCACCCCGCCGCTGGCCTGTGATTCATCCCGGACGGATCAGCCCTTCAAAAAGGTGTTTCGCATCGCAATCGATAAAGACTTTGTCCAAGTGGAAAAAAATATCAAAGTCGAAAGCCGGGCTTATGAACTCGGATGCAAGTGGATCAGGGACTTGGGCCTAAAAATGAATCTCTTTGCCGTAGAAAGTTCATTTGACAGCAAGAAATTGACCTTTTTTTTCACATCCGAAGGACGGATCGATTTCAGGGAACTGGTCAAACAGCTGGTAAAAACATTCGGCGTCAAAATCGAAATACGGCAGGTGGGCATTCGGAATCAGGCCAAAATGTGCGGCGGCCTCGGCAGATGCGGCCGTGTCCTCTGTTGCGCGTCTTTTATGGAAAAATTCGAACCGGTTTCCATTCGCATGGCCAAAGAACAAGGCCTGTCCTTAAATCCCACTAAGATTTCCGGGCTCTGCGGCAGGCTGATGTGCTGTCTGACTTTTGAGAATAAGGCCTATCACGAGACGGCGAAAAGATTCCCGAAAATCGGAAAAACGATCCAGGCTCCGGACGGAAGCTGCGGCAAGGTTCTCCGCCACAACAGTCTGGGCAGCTCATTCACCCTGCTCACTGACGAAGGTTCCGAAATAGAAATCAAGCTGGATGACCCCGGGAACCCGAATGATACCCAGGAGCAATCATGACCCGGCATTTTTATGTTACAACCCCCATCTACTATGTGAATGCGAAACCGCATTTAGGACATGCCTATACGACCATCGTGGCCGATGTCGCCAGTCGGTTTCAATTTATGCGGGGAAAAGAAACTTTTCTCCTTACCGGAACCGATGAGCACGGAGACAAGGTGGTCCGTGCGGCGAAAGCGGAAAATATGAGCCCCCGGGCTTATGTCGATCAGATCAGCGGCCTTTACAAAGACCTGTGGCCGCAGCTCAACATAGAAATCAGTCATTTCATCCGCACCACAGACCCCGCCCATATGGCCGTGGTGGAAGAAATCCTGCAGAAGATCTATGATGCGGGTGACATCTATTTCAGTGAGTATGAAGGGATGTACTGCTTCGGGTGTGAACGTTTTTACACCGATCGCGAACTGGTCGGCGGCAACTGCCCCGATCATGAGACAGCGCCCGAAATCATCAAGGAATCAAACTACTTTTTCAGGATGAGCCACTACCAGGACTGGCTCACGGACCACATTAAAAGGCATCCGGATTTCATCCGTCCAAAACGCTATGAAAACGAAGTCTTATCTTTTTTAAAAGAACCCCTTGAGGATCTGTGCATCTCCCGGCCCAAAAAACGCCTCAATTGGGGGATCACACTGCCTTTTGATCAGAATTATATCACATATGTCTGGTTTGACGCCCTGTTGAATTATATTTCTGCGCTGGGGTACCCTCATGCCGAACTTTTTACCAAGTTCTGGCCATCTGCCCAGCACGTTATCGCCAAAGACATTCTTAAACCGCACGGTATTTACTGGCCCATCATTTTGAAGGCGGCCGGCATCCCCCTGTTCAAGCACCTGAATGTTCATGGGTACTGGAATATCAACCAGAGCAAAATGTCCAAAAGCCTTAAAAATGTCGTTGAGCCCCTCAAGCTTAAAAATATTTACGGCCTCGATGCCTTCAGGTTTTTTCTGGTGCGCGACATGGTCTTCGGCTTGGATTCCGACTTTAGCGAGTCGGCGCTGGTGCAGCGGATCAATGCGGACCTCGCCAACGATCTGGGCAACCTGTTTTCAAGGGTCCTTGCCATGGTCCACAAATATTTTGGGGGCATTGTTCCCCAAATCGATGCGGCTGTCGAAGCGGAATTTGCCTTCAGTCTCAAACAGGATGCCCTCGACGCGGTCGAGGAGTTTGAAAAAACCATGGAAGCGTTCTCCTTTCATAAAGGGATGGCAGCGACCTGGGAATTTGTCAACAAGATGAACAAATATATCGATATCGCCGCGCCCTGGGTCCTTGCTAAAAATAAATCAAGCCACAAACAACTGCAAGTGGTGATCTACAATCTGCTGGAAGGCCTCAGGGTCATTGCCGGTTTAATCTACCCGGCCATGCCGGACACCGCTTTCACCATGCAGAGGCATCTGGGCGCCCATCCGGATAAAAACTCTTTCGCCATTGACCGGCTTAAACAATGGGGCGCAACTGCTCCGGGGACAAAACTGCCCAAGACCATCGTATTATTTCCCAGAATCGATCCGAAGAACCAACCGTCCGAACCGGTCTCGGAAAGCCAGGCGCCTCCGGCCCCGGCGATGAAACCGGCCAAAGACGATAATGGATTTGCCCTGGCAACCTTAAATAAAACAACAAAGCCCGGAACCCCTCTGAGTTGAACCATGCCCAATCCGCATAGAGAAAATAAATTGCAGCAGCCCGCATGGAAATACTATCAGACAAAAATACAGCGGATCAAGGCGCTGAAGCGATCGTTCAGGGCAATTTTAACGTGCTTTTTTCTGTCCTTGATTCTTTTTTTTGCAGGTTATCAGATCTTCGACGGCCACGAGGCAGCTTCAGATCGGAGTCCGGATAAGACTGCGGCCGCAGCCCCGCCTGCTCTGCAGGATAACAACGAAAATACTGCCCGGTCGATCACGAAAAGAGAGGTCCGGCAACTGCTCCAGGGAAAATCTTTCCTCAATCTGGACGAAAAAGATTTCATTTATCATCACAACGGTCAGCAGCTCAAGGTGACCACGAGCCTGGATATGCCCCTGCAGCGATACATGTTGAAAAAAATGGACATGTCTCATGCCCGCGTCATGGGATTTGTCGCGATGGATCCGACCACGGGACAGATTCTGTCCATGATCGGTCAGGACAAGACCGACCCGAAAAAGAATCCATGTGTTGACGGCATTTTCCCCGCCGCAAGTATTTTTAAGATCGTTACCGCCGCAGCGGCAGTGGAAAAAATGGGAATCGTGCCCGATTCAACATTCTTTTTCAACGGGAAAAAGCACACCTTGTACAAGAACCAGATTAACAAACAAAAAACCAAATACACGCACCAGACGACATTCAAAGACTCATTTGCCCAATCCGTCAACCCGGTGTTCGGGAAGATCGGCGCCCTGTCACTGGGCAAAGCCGTGCTCGAAAATTATGCGGAGGTTTTCGGGTTCAACCGGAACATCGATTTCGAAATCCCCCTTCTGCCCAGCGTCATTTCCATCAGCGAAGATCTCTACAACCTGGCTGAAATCGCCAGCGGTTTCAATCGCGCAACCCAGATATCCCCCCTGCACGGGGCCCTGCTGGCCTCGATTCCGCTCAACCAGGGCGCTCTGATGGCCCCCACGATTATCGAGCGGATCGTCGATGAAAAATTTCAAACCGTTTACCTGTCCCGGAAGAATCAACTGAACCATGCCATTTCCCCCGCGGCATCAAAAATAGTCGCCAGACTCATGCTGAACACCATCACCAACGGCACCGGGAAAAAAGGTTTCCGGCGTTACAAAACAGATCGGGTTCTTTCCAATCTCACCATCGGAGGGAAGACAGGATCCATCGGGGACAAAACCAACGAGGCCCGGTTCGACTGGTTCGTGGGTTTCGCGCAAGACAAAAAAGGGGGTAAAAAGATTGCCGTGTCTGTTCTGGTCATCCACGAAAAGTACATCGGCGTCAAAGCCATCCGCTATGCCCGAATGGCAATCCAACAGTATTTTCGCAACGATGCGCTCTGAATCAGGAGGTTTTTAGATGCCCGGCTTTGAAATATTCGGCGATGAGGAAAGAAAAGAAGTCCTGGACGTGCTTGACACCGGTGTGCTTTTTCGTTACGGATTTGACCCGGCAAGAAAAGGCCACTGGAAAGCTAAATCATTCGAATCGGAACTGGCAAAACGTGTGGCAAGCCGCTATGCCCACCTTTGCTCCAGCGGCACGGCTGCGCTTCAGATTGCCTTGAACGCCTGCGGCATAGGGGCCGGGGACGAGGTCATCGTTCCGCCGTTCACGTTTATTGCCACCCTGGAGGCCGTGCTGAACGCCGGCGCCGTCCCGGTGTTTGCCGAAATCGACGACACGCTATGTCTTTCCCCCGCCGGGATCGAGGCGGCCGTTTCTTCCGCCACCAAAGCGGTATTGCCGGTGCACATGTGCGGCGCCGCGGCCGCCATCGATGAAATCAGGGACCTGTGCGATCAGAAAGGCCTGGTTTTGATAGAGGATGCCTGTCAGGCCCTCGGCGCCACGCTGAACGGCAAGGCCGCGGGCACCTTCGGGCAGATGGGGTGTTATTCGTTCGATCCGGTAAAAACCGTCACCTGCGGGGAGGGCGGCGCGGTGGTCACGGACAGCAGGGATCTTTATACGGCCGCATGCGAATATGCCGATCACGGGCATGATCATGGGGGAAACGACAGGGGCCTTGAGGGCCACCGTCTTCTGGGCGCCAATTTCCGCATCAGTGAGCTCAACGCAGCCGTCGGGGTTGCCCAGCTTAAAAAACTTGACCATATGCTGACCAAACAGCGGGAACACAAAGGGGCCTTAAAAGAAGCCATGCGCCGCTGTAAGGACATTGGTTTCAGAAGGCTGCCGGATGAAAAAGGCGACTCGGCGACATTTTTGTCCTTCTTTCTGCGGGATGAATCCACGGCCAGGCAGGTGGCCAAGGACCTGGGGCGGGCAGGCGTGGACAGCTGTTTTTACTGGTATGACAACAACTGGCATTACCTGCGCCGGTGGGATCATTTCAGGGCCCTCAACTCCGGCGCCGCCCTTTTCATTCATCGTCTGGACCAGCGCCCTGACTATGAAGCCGTCAACCTGCCGGCATCCGACAGCATCATGGGCAGAACGATTTCCATGCTCATCAAGCTGAACTGGTCGGCGGAAGAACTCGACAAACGCATCGCCGGCATCATTGGCGTGTTGCAAAGAAACTGAAACTTCAAGACCTTTGCAAAGGAGCCCGAATGGATAAAATCTTGTTCCGGAATTTTAAAATCGTTTCCCACATTATTTTCGGCAGGGGTTGCTTTAATCAGCTGGCCGACATCCTGGCAAGCCAACGGACCGACCAGGGTTCCGCCATGGTATTTCTTGTGGACGACGTTTTTAGACAAAAGCCCCTGAAAGAGAGAATCCCTTTGCAGAAGCAGGATTTGCTCGTCTGGGTCAACGTGGACGATGAGCCTAAAACGTATTACATCGATGAGCTGACCCGTCAAATCCGTACCCCAATGGCACAGGACCCGGCCCGCTCCCCGGCGGGTGTCATCGGCATTGGCGGCGGGAGCACGCTGGATATCGCCAAAGCGGTGTCCCTGATGCTCACAAATCACGGGTCATCGGCAGATTACCAGGGTTGGGACCTGATTAAAACACCCGCGCTCTACCATGTCGGAGTCCCGACCCTTTCCGGGACCGGGGCGGAAATATCACGCACCACCGTGCTCACCGGCCCGCAAAAAAAGCTGGGGATCAATTCCGACCATACCCTGTTTGACCAGATCGTGCTGGATCCGGAGCTGGTCGCCGGGGTATCCGCCGAGCAGCGCTTTTATACCGGAATGGACTGTTATATCCATTGCGTGGAATCTTTGAGCGGCACCTACCTTAACGCCTTCAGCCGCTCCTTCGGCCAGAAAGCCATGGCGCTTTGCAGGGAAGTCTTCCTGGAGGACCACCCTGACAGCGACGATCAACTGATGATGGCCTCATACTTCGGCGGCATGAGCATTGCCTACTCCCAGGTGGGGATATGTCATGCCCTTTCCTACGGACTTTCCTTTGTGCTGGGCACCCACCACGGTGTCGGAAACTGCATCGCCTTTGATCAGCTGGAAGAATATTACCCGGAAGGGGTCGCGGAATTTCGCCGGATGAAAGATAAACACGGCATCACGCTGCCGGGCGGCCTTGTCTCCGGCGTCAGTGAAAAAGATCTGAACACCATGATCGACGTTGCCCTGGTGCTCGAACCCCTCTGGGAAAATGCCCTGGGCGCCCGCTGGAAACAAATAATGACCCGGGATCAAATCAAACGCCTCTATGTAAGGATGTAAATGACATGTGCGGCATAGCAGGAATACTCTCCTTTACAGGAAGGCCCACGGCCTCCCCGGGAGTTGACATACCCCGGCTGAACCAGATTGCCGGGAATATCGAGGAGCATCTCTTTGAGGCCTGCAGGACAAAAGACGGGTTCGATGCCGCGTCCTATATGGGCGGGGAAAATACGGTGGACGCCTTTTTTCAAGCCGTCCGACGGCTGAAAAACACGGCGCTTTTTACCGAGATAATGCAGACTCCCGCCATTTTAGCCGAACTGACAGCACTTGCCCGCCGGCTTTCCGTGATCATTGACAGCGAAGCCGGGCACTTTTCCGACCAGGTGGGTTTTTTACCGTCCCGTTCCGTGGATGCCGTCTCTGGACGCATCGAATGTTTAAAGGACATCCACTGGTGCATCCGCAATGAAATCGCGGAAAACATCCGCAAGATACAGGACCTGGTTTCTTTTCAGGACGTACTGCCGACCCCGGCCGTCATTCAGATATTTAAAGATATCAATGCCGTGTTGAACAGCCTGGATCGTCTTGAAGTGCGGGGGAGAGACTCGGCCGGCATTTCATTGATGTTCTATTTGAAAAAGAATGACTTTGACCGGTTTCAAAAGGTTCTGGCGCACAAGGACCAATCGGAATCTTCCGGTCTTGCGGCCCAGTTCAACGAACGGTCCGCAAGAGACATCCTGGGCAACCTGGACATCAGCCTCCATGAATCCGGCGATGACTCCGGCCAGCCGCATGTCGCCGTGACCTTCACCTATAAAGTCGCAGCCGAGATCGGGCGCCTGGGGGAAAACATCCTGTTCATAAGAAGCCAGATCAAAAAAGACCGGATCCTGCATGAGCTGACCCGGCTGCCCCTCATTCATCATACCATTTCCGCCCACACCCGATGGGCCTCTGTCGGTGAAATCACCGAGCCCAATTGTCATCCCCTGGACAGCAAAACATCCCCGCAGGATGTATCAGAAAAAAAACCGACCATCCACGTCTGCCTCAACGGGGATATCGACAACTTTCATGATTTGAAGGACCGCTACCAGCAAACCGGGAAACAGATACCCGAAACCATCACCACGGACACGAAAATCATCCCCCTGCAGATCGAAGCCCACCTCAACGGGGGCGCCGGCATCCAAGAGGCATTCCGCCGGGCAGTCAACGACTTTAAAGGTTCCCATGCCATTTGCATGCATACCGATCTGGCGCCGGGTAAACTTTTTTTAGCCCAAAGGGGAAGCGGGCAGGCCATATTTGTCGGACTGGCCGATGATCACTACATGCCGGCCTCGGAAGTGTACGGGTTTGTGGAAGAAACCCCCAATTATCTGAAGATAAACGGGGCAACCCGGGGACAAATTTTCATTTTAAGCCAGCCGTCCAATGGCGGCCTCGACGGCATCCGGGCCATGTATTATGACGGGACCCCCATTACACTTTCCCGCGAGGACGTTAAAATGACCGACATCACCTCCCGGGATATCGACCGGCAGGCGTTCGCGCACTATTTTTTAAAAGAAATTTCAGAATCCCCCCTTTCGGTACAGAAAACCCTGCAGAACCGGTGGAAAATAATAAAAAACAACCCTTTGCAGCTGGCAGTTACACTGGATGAAACCGTCATTCCGGAATCCCTGCAAACCGCCCTGGCTCAAGACCGCATCCGGCGGATCTTTTTTATGGGCCAAGGCACGGCAGGCATCGCGGCACAAGTATGTTCGGACATCTTGAACTATTATCTGAATTATCCCATATATCAGTCAAGCTCCCTTAAGGCTTCAGAATTGAGCGGTTTCAGGCTCGACGCGCACGATGGACCGGATTCCATGGCCGACGCTCTGGTTATCGCCATTTCCCAGTCGGGCACCACCACGGACACCAATCGCACCATTGATATGGTCCGAGAGCGGGGGGCCCATACCCTGGCCATCGTCAACCGGAGAGATTCTGATGTCACATTCAAGGTCGATGGGGTTTTATACACCAGCAGCGGCAGAGACATCGAAATGTCCGTGGCTTCCACCAAAGCCTTTTATTCACAGATTGTTGCCGGCGCCATCCTGGGCCTTTATATTGCCGGGCAAAAGAAAAGCAGAACGCCGGAGTTTATTTCCACTGAGATCCATGAACTGCTCCAGCTGCCCGCACACATGGAAAAAATCCTGTCCATGCGCACTGAGATTGAAAAGTCGGCCAAACGGCTGGCCCTGGGAAAACCCTACTGGGCTGTGGTGGGAAGCGGACCCAACAAAGCATCTGCGGATGAAATACGGATCAAACTCAGCGAGCTGTGTTACAAGACCATTTCATCGGATTTCATCGAAGATAAAAAGCACATCGATCTGTCCTCCGAACCCCTGATCATTGTCTGTGCCGCCGGGGTCAAGGATACGGTAATTGCCGACATTGTCAAAGACACGGCCATATTCAATGCCCATAAGGCCACACCGGTGGTCATTGCAGATGAAGGTGAGCATCGATTTGATCCCTTTGCCGCTGATGTTTTCCATGTCCCGCGGGTTTCTCAACACCTGGCTCCCATTGTCAACGCCCTGGTGGGTCATATCTGGGGATATTATGCCGCCCTTGCCATTAACGAGGAATCCAAATTTCTGTTCCGGTTCCGTGAAGAGATTCAAACGACCATCCAACAGAAGACCTTGCAAGGGCTCAACATCTATGAAATCCTGCTGGAAAATTCCTTCAAGGAAAAAACCGCAAAATTTTACGGCGAATTCCGCAAGAAGAAAGCGCAAAACAGATTCCCCGCCGCCATTGCCCATGAAACCGCCTCGGATTTAACCCTTCTGTTAAAATACCTGCTGGGAAAACTGCCTGTTGCTGATTTTGAACTTGATTTCGGACTAAAGAGCACGCCCCTGAACCTGCTGAACACGTTTTTTAAATACCTGGGCGACACGATCAATGCCATGGCCCGCCCGGTGGATGCCATCAAACATCAGGCCAAAACCGTCACCGTCGGCACCAGCCGGATTTCCGATAAGATTGAAGGGCTCGTGTTCGAGGGCCTGTACAGAGAAAATATCCATATTTCGCAACTGACAAACAACAACATCCTGGTATTGAAAAACCTGCAGCAAATTATTTCCCGCATCAAGGGGTTCATCCTTTACCGCATCAAGGGGTTGAATATTCTGGGGGAATTGACCGATGAGACCACCATCGAGATCGTAAAAAAGGCCGGCGGGCTGAAAGATCTCCCCTCCCGGGTCGAGATTGACAGTCAGCTTAAAGGCACCAAAAGAATTATTGTCCGGGAAGGAAATGTCTACATCGGCAAAGGAAACAGGGATGATCGCAGTATCCTCATTGTCCCGATCATCTCCGCATCTGCTTCAACCCTCAACATGATCAGCCATCTTTTTTTATTTTATGTCTCATTTAAAAAATCCATCCCCCTGCCCGTGAAGATCAGGGCCCTGGGCGGAAAGTATGAACGGATCAAGAATATTGTTCAGGAAAACAGCAACCAATGGGATGATCACTATCTTGAGCGGATAGAAACCGAGGAACTTTTCGGCAGATCGGCAGAAAAAATCGGGGACGTCATCGTCGCGCGCCTTTAACACGACCATACAGGAGCCAGGTCGGTCTGAAACGCTATTATTTCTTGACATTCAGTGTCAATCCGAATATCTTGTTTTAATATTTTATCAATATACCTCCGGATGGTTTCGTAAAGTAATGGGTGAATCCTTGATCCACATCATCGGGCCCAATCGATTGCAAAATGAGCTTCTTGCCATGTTTCTCAAGTCCGAAGCACAGCTGGAGTGCACCTTCGGCAAGCGCCTCGACCTTCCGGCGTCCTTTGAAGAAAATCCCGCCGGTCTGCACCTGATCCTCTGGGACTGCATGGGAACGGATGTGGAGCAGCTGTGGTCTGAGCTGTCGCGGAACAAGAATCCGGATGCCGGAGAGCCCTATGTCGTTTTTTTTAATTTTGCCCCTTCAACCGGGGATGAAAGGGAAATCATGGCCCGGGGCGTTCGAGGAATTTTCTATCAGGACGATCCGTGCAAGATGTTTTTTAAAGGTGTTCAGTCCATTCTGAACGGCGAGATGTGGTATTCCAGGGAAGCCTTGTCAAAATACCTTGTCCAGCAGGGAGAAACAGCCAGATTCACTAAAAAAACTTCGGTTTCCCTGACCATCCGGGAAAGGGAAATACTAGTGGAAATTGCCGGCGGCGCCAGCAACAAAGAAATCGCGGACATTATGTGTGTCAGTCCACACACCGTCAAGACCCATGTTTACAATATTTTCAAAAAAATTAATGTTTCCAACCGGTTCCAAGCCATGCTCTGGGCCGCCAAATATTTATAACCCGGACGCTGTTATCGTATGCGTCATACTAACATATGAGGCCGACTGTTTTTTCTCATGCCTTTTTCGTATTTTTTCTTGGTTGAAATTAAGAATAAAACCATACCGTTTCAGTATTTACACGCTTTATATGGACATGATACACCATATATCAACCCACAGTAAAATAATGGGGGTTTATCAGACCTGTTATTTTACGCAGCGGAAAGGATGAGATGCCATGGTAGGGGAAAAAAAAAGAAAAGTTGATCGGTTCGAACTGCAGGTTCCGGCCAAGCTTTCTGTAACTAAAAAAAGCGGTGATAAAGAATACCATGAGCTGATTACCAAAGATATCTGTTCCGGGGGGGCTTATTTCAATACAGACCAGCCCATCCCGGTGGGAACTGAAGTTTCCATCGACCTGGTCCTTCCGCTGGAAGAGCTAAAGAAGCTAAAAGGAAAAACGGCGATTATCAAGGCGTCCGGCGCGGTAATCCGGATCGATCAAAACGGCATGGCCATCAGCTTTTCCAAGGGCATCAAAATCTCGTCCATGCCGGATTGAGCCGGCGTATTTTTCTCCGGCTTCGAGACCTTTGCAAAACCCCCTATTTTGCCCGATTTCTGTGTCAGGCTCAAATTTTAATCCTCAAAATACTCAATGTATTCTTCCGGTTAAAATTTTCGCCTTTCTTGAACTCGAACAAAATTTGACATTTTTCAAAGGTCTCGCTTCTTGCCGCTCTTTCCCTTTTCGGC
>JAUYIZ010000418.1 GCA_030688615.1 Desulfobacterales bacterium
GGAGGTGATCGGAAGGTCTTCGGTCTTTTTGGATGCCGAACGCGTCCGGTACGAAGAAACGGCCCTGGGCAACCTGGTGACGGACATTATCCGTCAATACAGCCATGCGGACATGGCGCTTTTAAACGGCGGCAGCCTCCGGGCCGGCATCGATGCCGGACCCGTCACCGTGGAGGATGTGTTCAAAACCATGCCCTTTGCCAATGAGGTCGTTTTGGTTGAGTTGAGCGGCGCGGAGATCCTCCAGGTTCTCGGCAGGTCCGTAAAGGGCAATAGGGGCGATGAGGACGGCGGCTTCCTGCAGGTCTCGGGCCTTCGATTTGCCGTCCGGAATCACGGGGTTGAAAATGTCGCCGTTGGCCCGCAGCAGGAGGCGTTGGATATTGATAAGCGCTACCGCGTGGCCATCAACGATTTTTTGGCCGCCGGGGGGGACGGGTATGCACTTTTCAAGGAAAAGCCCGCCGAATATACCGGACTGCCCCTGCGGGAGCTCATCGTGGAGACCATCCGCACCCGGGGGGTGGTGACCGCTGAAATCGAGGGACGCATCGTCCGGAAGTGAGAAAATCCGCTGCGGTTCTCCTTGACAACAGAAGATGTTTTAATCTATATACGGATAAACAAAAGGTAATGACCCTATGGATCTTTACACGGAAATCAAGCAGATGATTGTCAAAGGTTTTGCCCTTGACGGTCAGAAGGTTGTGCCCGAAGCCCATCTGGAAGATGATCTGGGCGGCGATTCTCTGGCCATGATGAATTTGGCCGAAGCTATCGCAATGCGATACGGCATCGAGGTCAAGATCGACGATCTTGGCGATATCGGTACGGTGGCCGAACTGGTAAAATGGGTTGAGCTGAAAATTTCTCCCACTCATAGCGCATAACAGTTTCGTTATCTGTCAAAATCCAGGCGCAACCGTCGCCCTTAACTATGAGGCCCCTTGGTAAATGTCCGGATAGGGGCATCATCCAACCCGGGAGGAATGCAAAAGTGGATTATCCGAGAATCATCAAAAAACCTTGGGATCAACACCTTGTCAGGCCGAACCTCGAAGATTACCGGACAGCGCGCGCGGAATTCAGCTGGGACCGACTTTCCCGGGAGCTGGACTGGTTCGACGATGAACATATCAACATTGCCCATGTGGCCATCGACGCCCACCTGAATACGGACCGCAGGGACAAGAAGGCCTTGATCTGGGAAGGAAAGAAAGGAGTGATCGAAGAATATACCTTCGCGGATCTGGCGCGGCTGAGCAACCGCTTCGCCAATGTTCTGGTAAACAGATTGGGGGTTCAAAAAGGTGACCGGGTCTTCTTTTTTCTGGAACGTATTCCTGAAATATTTGTCGGTATTCTCGGAACCCTGAAGGCCGGCGGAATTATCGGCCCCCTGTTTTCCGCATTCGGACCGGATGCGGTAAAGGATCGCCTGGCGGACAGCCGGGCGAAAGTATTGGTGACCAGCCCGGCGCTGAAGAAAAAGGTTATCGAGGTTTTCCCCGAGCTGCCGCATCTGCAAAACATCATCCTGGTTCACAGGCCAGGTGAAACCAGCGACACCGGGGATATATCCTATGAGGCAGAGATGGCCGGGGCTTCCGAGTCGTTCGAAATCGTAAAGACCCACAAGGAAGATTATGCCATTATGCACTACACTTCCGGCACCACCGGAAAACCCAAAGGCGCCGTTCATGCCCATGCCGCCGTTCAGGGCCACTATGCCACCGCCAAGTACGTGCTGGATCTTCAGGCCGATGACATTTACTGGTGTACGGCCGATCCGGGCTGGGTTACCGGGACCTCGTACGGCATGTTCGGCCCCTGGTCCAATGGGGTCACCCAGGTGGTCTATGAAGGAGGGTTCAGCGCCAGGCGGTGGTATTCCTTTCTCGAGGAAAAAAAGGTCACCGTCTGGTATACCGCACCCACGGCCATCCGCATGCTGATGAAATCCGGCGACGAACTGCCCCGGCAGTATAGCTTTGACGCCCTTCGATATATGTGCAGTGTGGGCGAACCGTTGAACCCGGAAGCGGTCATCTGGGGAAACAAGATCTTTGACAAACCTTTTCACGATAACTGGTGGCAGACGGAAACCGGTTCCATCATGATTGCCAATTACCCGGTTCAGGACGTCAAGCCCGGGTCCATGGGAAGGCCCTTTCCCGGAATCGAGGCCGGGATAATAGACGACGATTTCAAGGAACTTCCGCCCGGTTCGGAAGGCAACCTGGCGCTCAAACCCGGCTGGCCTTCCATGTTTCGCACCTACTGGGAAAAAGAAGAACTCTATCGCAGCCGGTTTAAAAACGGGTGGTATATCTCCGGTGACAAGGCCAAAAAGGACGAGGAGGGCTACTTCTGGTTCGTGGGGCGGGTAGATGACGTGATCAATACCGCCGGGCACCTGGTGGGGCCTTTTGAGGTGGAATCGGTGCTCATCGAGCATCCTGCCGTGGCCGAAGCCGGCGTCATCGGCAAGCCGGACCCCATCGCCATGGAAGTGATTAAAGCGTTTGTTTCCCTGAAAGAAGGCTATGAATATTCCGAAGAACTGCGCCATGACATTCAGAAATTTGCCCGGGGCCGTCTTTCCAGCGCAGCATCACCCCGCGAACTGGAATTTCTTCCCTCGCTGCCCAAGACGCGCAGCGGAAAGATCATGCGGCGGTTGCTCAAGGCCAGGGAACTCGGGCTGCCGCTGGGGGACACCTCCACGCTGGAAGAAGATTGACGGCATCGTAAAAAGCTCAACTTCGGTGTTGCGCTGCATTCCATTGTCATTGCGGCGTACGAAAAGTACGCCTCATGACATGGAATTTGCGCGCCTTGAATTTGAAGCTTTTTACGATGCCGTCTTGATGTTGACTTATTTCGATGCTGCAACTTACCCTTTGAGAAATTCGGGTTCAAGAGGAGAAACGGGGCTCATGCTGGTGGCCGGGGATTTTTTTAACTTAAGGGAGTTTGCCCACCGGGACATTTTCTCAGAAGATGAAGCGGTCTGGACCGCTCTGGACCGGCTGCCGGGCTATCTGGGCTCCTTTTTTCGCGCGCCCTGGCCCCTGGCCGGGATAACAGGTCAGGTGCATAAGTCCCTGGCCGTTTACGATGGACAGATCCTGGAAGACATCGAGGTAAAACCCTGCGGCCCCAAGGGGTCCATCCGGATCCTGCGAGGCGGAAAGGTGCTGGAAGGCGCTGCCGGCATCATGGCCGGCGCATGTCTGCTGGATGACAACATCCTGATCGGGCCTGGCACCATAGTGGAACCCGGCGTATTCATCAAAGGGCCTGTGGTGATCGGGTCTGACACGGAAATCCGCCAGGGCGCCTATATCCGCGGCGATTGTCTCGTGGGCGATCATTGCGTGGTGGGGCACACGACCGAGCTCAAAGGCTCCATCATGCTCGATGGCGCAAAGGCTGGCCACTTTGCCTATGTCGGCGACAGTATTCTGGGAAACGATGTGAACCTGGGGGCCGGGACGAAGCTGGCGAATCTTAAAATGATACCGGGGCAGATCGTTATCCGGAAGGATAAAAAGCGAATTAACACCGGGCGAAGAAAACTGGGGGCCATCCTCGGGGATCGGACCCAGACCGGCTGCAATGCGGTCACGTCCCCGGGCACCCTGACCGGTCCCGACGCGGTCATCTACCCGGGCGTTTGCGCCCCGAGCGGGTATTACCCTGCCAAAACATATTTCATGCCCTCCCATGGCACGCTGAAAATTTTTACGCCAAATCAATCCCCGTGATCTGGTCTTAATCCACGGCATCATAATTATCGTAGGGGCAACCCCCTGTGGTTGCCCTTCATCCGGGCAGGCACAGGGGCCTGCCCCTACGTGTGGTTGCCCATTATGCGGGCAGGCACAGGGGCCTGCCCCTACGTGTGGTTGCCCATTATGCGGGCAGGCACAGGGGCCTGCCCCTACGTGTGGTTGCCCATTATGCGGGCAGGCACAGGGGCCTGCCCCTACG
>JAUYIZ010000001.1 GCA_030688615.1 Desulfobacterales bacterium
CAAACTGAAGTTCCGAAACTTGCGAAATAATAATAATTAAACGATCACGCCCGGCAATAATCTCATGGCTAAAGGCTAAGGGCGAAAGGCGAAAGGCCGGATTGCCTTGTTTTTTCCCTTAGCCCTTCGCCTTTAGCCTTGCGCCGATAAGTTTAATTCTCAATCATTTCGCAAACCAAAAACGTAAATTTTTCTCACGTTTTTGGGACATAATCACTTAACGTCAAGCTGTTTTGCAGCATCGTTTCTCATATGACATAGGCGCCTGGATGATATGCGTGAGCGCCCAGCCAGCGTTTTTTAAAATTTTGCAATAATCGACCAGTAAAATAGAGCTTTCAGGGTCTTCTTCAGTTGCCGGCCTATTCTGAAAATCCCGCCAATCAGCATTAATAAAGGCAAGCCTGGTTGTTTTTTTGGAAAATCTTTTTCGGCCGTTACGCCGCCGCCGGCCATGGGATCAATGGCAAAATGGTGTCACATCTTGCATAGTGAATAAATATGGTTGCATTTAACCTGAAAATCAGAATCTTTTTGCATTCTGTTTCGCATAGAACTTAAAATGTGGCTTACCGCCGAATAGGATATGCCGAACAAATGTCCTGTTTCTTCGTTGGTCAGCGTGCATGTTTTCCACACCAGATAGACCAGCAAATCACGATCTTCCTTTAGAGACTTTGAAATTCTTCTGGATTGCCGGATATAATCAATATCACAATTCAAAATCCCGGCTGCTTTTTCCAACACTTTTTCCGGATCGACGCTTTTCCCCAATGCACGGTGATGAGGAATTTCCTTGTGAAAATTATCCGGCATATACTTCGATCGGATTCTACCGACAAATTCCTTTGTCCCTATCATCATCCCGTGATGGAAATCTTCCCACAAATCCTTTTCCTCATGGGCATATTGCTGCACTTTTTCCCTGTAAGCCTTGTATTTGTCCTTGGCTTTAAATTGCGATAAAATCGGTTTCGTCAACAGCCAGTCATGTGCTTTATCGCCATAAGCATAAGTTTTGTAACTGCTCCAGGGATATTCTGTCAGGCGGGCGATGATGCCGGCCCTTAGTGGATTACGATGAATATAGCAGGAAAGCCGCATCAAATAAGCATCGTTTTGAACAATAATGCTTTTAAACCGGCCCTGAAACAAATGACCGGAACGAAAATGCCTGTTGTTAAATCGCAGTGTATAGGTTAACGCCAGCCATTGCATGCTTTTGGAAAGATTGGCCTGATTCGTCCGTAAAAGAATATGATAGTGATTGCTCATCAGAACGTAGGCAAAAATATCAACATCATAATTGTCAGCCATTTCACCGATCGCATCAATAAACGTCTGGCGGTCCCGGTCATCATGGAAAATATTTTTCCGTTCATTCCCGCGGGACAACACATGATACAGGCCGCCTTCATATTCTATTCGCCATGCTCTGCCCATGAAAATAAACTACAAGAAAATCATAGTCGGGTCAACCATTTTATTCACTATGCAAGATGTGACACCTTTTTCCCTTTTTCCCTAAAAACAACTTCTTATCATTTTTTCCGCCAGCTTTAGGCACTTTGAAGAACCCCGCTGCAAGCGGCGGAGAATCTCCGACCGTAAGGCATTCTATCTTTTTTTGATTCGCTCGCTAACCCGGCGGCAAGCCACGGGAAATGCGCTCACTGCGGTTCAAAGGACTCCTCTTGACGCTCTTCCAAAATTCCGGATCTTTTTTTTGAAGCTCCCTGCAGCAAACTGCGGGGAATGCGCTCGCTGTTGCGTTTCAGACAGGAAATAGCCTCTCCGACCCGGACCGGATCGATCTGGTGAATTTCGACTTTTTTCCCGATGCCATCGGGCAGGGTCACGTTCAGTTCTCCGCCCAGGTGTTCTTGAAAATCATCAATTCCCTTTAAAATTTCCAAGTCTCCGGTCGAAGTCCGCTGTTCCAGCAATTCGCTCCAGATCCGCAAACCGCTTTCTTTAAAAGCATCCATTATGGCATCGCACTCTTTTTCAGAAAGCAGCCCCAACCCGAAAGCATAAAAACAATCCATGGCCATGCCGATGGAGACCGCCTGGCCATGACTGATGTCGTAGTCAGACAGGGCTTCCAGCCGATGAGCGCTCCAGTGACCGAAATCAAGCGGACGGGCGGAACCGGATTCAAAAGGATCGCCGGTGGTCCGGATATGGTCCAGATGAAGGATGGCGCATCGTTTGACGGTTTCTTCCATGGAAGCTTCATCCCTGGCCCGCAGGCGGGTGGCATGACGGGAAAGATAATAAAAAAAATCCCGGTCCTTGATAATGGCCACTTTGAAGGCCTCGGCAACTCCCCCCAGCCAATGTTCAATAGAAAGGGTGCGAAGAAACTGAAAATCATTCAAGACGGCAAAAGGGGGCGCAAAGGTCCCCATAAAATTTTTGACGCCCCTGTCGTTTATTCCGTTTTTAACCCCCACACCGGCATCATTTTGAGCCAAAACGGTCGTAGGGACTCGAATCAGCCGCACCCCCCGATGAATCAGGGAAGCCGCCAGCCCGACGGCATCCAGAACACTCCCACCTCCGACGGCAACAACAAAACTCTGCCGGCACAACCGTCTGTCGGCAATTGCCTTGATCGTTTGTCGGGCGTATTCCCAGCTGTTTTTGCTCTGTTCGCCTCCGGGAACGACTTGGATGGATCCTTCCAGCCTGAGGTTTGCAGGTCTTGCGCCGATATAAGCCCGAATCCGCTCCGGCACATGGGGCATCGCCTGAACCACACCGCTGTCAATAAAAACCATCATGCGATGCACCCGGTCTTCGTTATACCGGTCCACCGCCAAGGCGAAAAGCGGGTTTTGGGGATGAAACAGATCTTTTGTGAAATAGACCGGATAATCAAAAGGCACCGCAAACCGCTGCTGGTGACAATCAAAGGCAAACATTTTTGGATTGCCGTGAGTTATTTGCGGGTCAAAATTCATCCGTTTGTCTATTGTATCTCGATCTGGATGGGTTCCATCCGGCCGTCTCTCAGCTTGCGCTCGATGTGTATCGATCCCCCTTCCCTGGAAGCGGACTGGAGGGCTTCGATAAGCTCCCCGGCGGATTGAACCGGCGTGCCGTTTACGCTGTGGACCACATCGTCCTTCTTGAGGCCGATTTGACTCAGCACCGAGCGGCGGGAAATTCTCCTGACCCTGGCGCCGCCGTCCGAAATGCCATCGTCCGGATCCGCGATTCGGATCTGAGCTTCCAGCCTTTGGGCGTTTTCGAACTCCTTAACCAGCCAGTCTTTCTTGTAACTTCTATGGACAACATGTTCCTGGGAGGGCGCTTCCGGCCGGGGCTGGGGAAGCCCGGGCCCGGGTTGGACCCGGGTCATGGGACCGGATCCGGTGACCCGGACGCTTTTCAGTACGACCACATTTGTCGTGCTCTTCTCAAAGATCAGCGAAAAATTCCGGTTGACCAGCAGGCGCCGGATACATTCCTCCAGGGTCAGATCTTTGAAATCCAGCGAAACCGGCTCTGCCAGGGGATCGCCGGTTTCAAAAGAAATTCCGGTCCGGTCGGCAATCGCTTTTAATACGTCAATGACCGGCGCCTGCCGTGCCTGAATCGAGATTAAAAAATTCCGCACGCTCACTTGAACAGATGCGGCCCGGGCTGTTCTGGCCCCTGCCAGGAAGATCAGGGCAAAGCCCATGGACAGAAAAATATAAAGGTGCCTGTTTTGTCTGCTGCGCATCACATTCATGTCTGATTATTACACCAACCGGGAGCCCATGGCAAGAATTTAAGTGTTGTAATCATCCCCGTATTGTTGTAAAAGCGTGAAAATTATTATGGTTGGGGGCCTTACGGAACAATGGACTTTAACATCATACAAATGATAATCGACGGCGCCTTTTTAATTGGTGTAGCCGAGAAAGCACCCACCCTGATCCTGCTGCTGGTCGTTGTCATCTGCATTGCCATGCTCTCCAAGGGCGCGGACTGGATGATCGACGGGGTGGTGGAACTGGCCCATTACACCGGGCTGCCCCGCATCGTTATCGGCGCAACCATCATCTCTCTTGGAACGACGACCCCGGAGGCGGTGGTGTCCGTCATGGCGGCCTGGATGGGAAATCCGGGCCTGGCCCTTGGCAACGCCGTCGGTTCCATGATCGTCAACACCGGCCTTATATTCGGCATGACCTGTCTTCTGGCCACCGTGCCCATGAACCGTTTCGTTCTGAATCGAACCGGCTGGGTGCAGGACGGCGCGGCAACACTGCTGGTCGCACTTTCCGTGATATCATTTGCAGTGATGGCGGGAAAGCCGGTCCTGAACCGCTGGGTGGGCTTTCTGTTTCTGGTGCTGCTGGCCGCCTACATGTACGCATCCTACGCCTGGGCCAGAAGACTCGGCAGCAGGGACGTGGAAAAATCAGACGGCCACGATTTAATGGCGCCGGGGAAAATCTGGTCTTTCATCGCGGGCGGATTGTTTTTAGTCGCCCTGGGCGCCCGGATACTGGTTCCCTTTGCATCGGAAATCGCCAAAAGGGCCGGGGTCCCGGATGACATCATCGCCGCCACCCTGGTTGCCTTCGGGACCTCTCTGCCCGAACTGATGACCGCCATTGCCGCGGTCCGGAAAGGACACCCTGAAATTACGGTTGGAAATATCGTCGGCGCCAACGTCTTAAACTGCCTGTTCGTCATCGGGGCCTCTGCTTCCGCCAGCCCGCTGCTTATTCCCAATAATTTTTATTACCTTCACTTTCCAACCATGCTTTTTATTCTTTTTTCCTTCCGTTTTTTCGTCAGCACCAACAAATCCGGCCTGTTTTCCCGGTGGCAGGGCGCCTGGCTCCTGGGGGCCTATCTGGTCTACCTGCTCCTGTCGTTTCAGTAGGTCATGGGAGGTCATATGGATAAAATCAAAAAATGTCCATGGTGCAATGCCCGTATCCACATCGACGTCAAAACATGTTCCTTCTGCAAGAAAAAAGTCGGGAAGACCGTGGCCGGCGGCATAGCCCAAAAGCCCATTGACTGGCGGTCGTACCTGATTTGCCTTATCGTGTGGGTTGTTTTTATTCTTTATATATGGTGGGCCTTTTTCCGCTGACCCGGGATAGGGGCACGGAGGCCCTTACCCCCTGACCGGTCGCGCCCGGTGACGCTGTTGGGCTGAAAGCACGGTCTTTCGCAGGCGGACCGAAAGCGGGGTGACTTCAACCACCTCGTCCTCCCGGATAAAATGAATCGCCCGCTCAAGGGTCATGAGTTTGACCGGCGAAAGAATGACGTTTTCGTCCCGGCCCGAGGCGCGCATGTTGGTCAGTTTTTTCTCCTTGCAGGGGTTGGCGTTGATATCCGTGGATCGGTTGTGCTCGCCGAAAATCATCCCTTCATAAACCGGGACCCCGGGTTCGATAAACAACTGGCCTCTCGGTTCCAGGTTGAACAGGGCATAGGCCACGGCCTCACCCCGGCGGTCGGATACGATGGAGCCGGTAAACCGACTGGGAATCTCACCGCGAAATGTTTCATACCCTGAAAAATACGAGTTCATGATGCCGGTTCCCCGAGTGTCGGTGAGGAATTCATCCCGGTACCCGATGAGCGCCCTTGACGGAATGTTGAACTCCAGGCGGACCCGGTCGCTGTTGTTATTGATCATGTGGGTCATCTGCCCTTTCCGGGACGAAAGCTTTTCCGTGATGATGCCCGTAAAACTTTCATTGCAGTCGATGAACAGCTGCTCTATGGGCTCCAGCTTGACATCGTCGCGGTATTTGAAAATCACCTCAGGCCGTCCCACAGCCAGCTCAAATCCCTCCCGTCGCATGGTCTCGATCAAAATGGCCATCTGAAATTCTCCCCGGCCTTTGACCAGGAACTCATCCCGGTTGTCGGTCTCCTCCACCTGGATGGCCACATTTCTCAAGGTTTCCTTGACCAGCCGCTCCCGGATTTTTCTGGACTGGGTGAACCGGCCCTCCTTGCCGGAAAAAGGCGAGGTGTTGGTGGTAAACCGTATGGCCACCGTCGGCTCGTCCACCCGGATGCGGGGCAGGGGCCGGGGCAGCTCCCGGGTGCAGATGGTGTCCCCGATCTTGACATCTTCGATGCCCGAAAGCACGATGATGGCCCCCGGTCCGGCTTCTTCCACATCCGTGAGCGCCGGGCCGTCATAAATTTGCAGCCGGGAGACTTTGAGGGGACGGTGAACGTCATGGGCGCCGATGCACACCAGCTGATCGTTGTGCCGCGCCCGTCCGTTGACCACCTTTCCCACGGCCAGCCGGCCCAGGTAGTCGGAATAACCCAGATCCGAAACCAGCATCTGAAAGGGCGCGTCCGGGTCATACGCCGGCGAAGGGATTTCTGCCAGAATCATGTCCAGCAGCAGGTGGAGGTTGGCGCCCTTTTGCTTCGGGTCCTTGGTGGCCAACCCGTCCCGCCCCACGGTGAAAAGGTAGGGGAAGGCAAGCTGATCCTCATTGGCGCCCAGGTCGATGAACAAATCATAGACCTGATCCAGGATGGCCTCGGGCCGGGCATCCTTCCGGTCGATCTTATTGATGGCCACAATGATCTTGAGGCCGGCCGCCAGGGTTTTTTCCAGCACAAAACGGGTCTGGGGCAGCGGCCCCTCCGAGGCGTCCACGAGCAGCAGCGCGCCATCGGCCATGGACAGGGCCCGCTCCACCTCGCCCCCGAAATCGGCATGGCCGGGCGTGTCGATGATGTTGATTCGAACCCCCTTCCAGACCACCGAACAATTCTTGGCCGCAATGGTGATGCCCCGCTCACGCTCCAGATCCATGCTGTCCATCAGGCGCTCATTGACCGCCTGACCCTCGCGAAAAAATCCGCTTTGCCGGAACATGGCGTCCACGAGGGTGGTCTTGCCATGGTCCACGTGGGCGATGATGGCAATATTGCGCACCGTTTGATTAGAGTTAATATTTAGGGTCATATACGAATTTCAACCTTTCCCGTAAGATATTTTTTTACCGCTGCAATCGGAACCTCATTTCTGTGAAAGATGCCGGCCGCCAGGGCCGACTCGACTCCGGTCGCCGTGAATACCTCATAAAAATGTTCGGGGCATCCGGCCCCGCTGGAAGCGATGACCGGGACGGTAACCGCCCCTTTGACCGCACGGATCAATTCAAGATCAAAACCGGATTTCGTGCCGTCCCGGTCGATGCAGTTCAGCAGAATCTCCCCTGCGCCCAGGGTTTCACAGGCCTGTGCCAGGCTGACGGCATCCATGTCCCTGCCCTCGCGGCCGCCGTTGATCGTGCATTGAAACCAGCAGTATTGCTCCCCTTGCGGGCCGGCAATACCCGTTTGCACGACCGGGTGTTTTACACTGTCCGGCCCGGGGACATACACCCTCCGGGGGTCGATGGAAATGACCACGGCCTGGTTGCCGTAAATCCGGGCAATCTGCTCGATGGCGCTTTGGCCTGTTTTTTTACCGGTTTTCAGATATTGCTCCACGACCAGCACCGCGTCGCTGCCGATGGATATCTTGTCGGCGCCGGAACGGAAATACTCGGCGGCAACATCCAGGGCCGAATAAATCCGGCCGTCTTTATCCGTGTAGTCCCTGATGCCCCCGCCGATGGTCAGGGGCACGAACACATTTTGGGAGGTCTGCCTGAGAACCTCGATCATGGGCATGTCCTGTAACGGGAAATCCCTGAACCCGGTGATGTTTAAAAAAGTAATCTCGTCGGCGCCCTCCCGGTAATACCTGCGGGCCAGTTCCACGGGTTTGCCGAGGTTTCTCACCCGGCCGTCTTGCCGGACATCGTACCGGTCTCCCTTGGTAACCACCAGGTCCCCCTGGTCGTTGGCGCGCACATCCAGGCAGGCGATGATCCGCTTGGCCAGCCGGGTGCGGCCGGAGACCTGAAGCGGCCGGGTCTTCTCAGCCGCGTCCTTGAGAAAATTTTCCAGCACGCGCAGGCCGGCGCTGCCGCTTTTTTCCGGGTGAAACTGGGTGGCCACGATGTTGCCTTTCTGAATGCTGCTCACAAAGGCGCCGTCGTAATCCGTGGTCGTCAGCACAAAATCGTCGTCTTCCGGCACCACGTGAAAGGAGTGGACAAAATAAAATTTTTCCCTGCCGGAAAGTCCGTTGAATATCCGCGAATCCTTGCGGATATTCAGGCCGTTCCAGCCCATGTGGGGGACCGCCAGCCCGATGTCAAAGCGCTTCACGACGCCCGGAATGATGCCGAGCCCCGGGGTTTGGGGAGCTTCTTCGCTGCGGTTGAAAAGGGCTTGCAGCCCCAGGCATATCCCCAGAAACGGCCGGTCCGCCTTGAGACGCTCGGTAAGCGGCGCGACATAACCTTTCCGCCCCAGAACCTGCATCATGCTGCCGAAGGCCCCCACGCCGGGGAAGACCAGTTTTTCCGCGGACAGGATGTCTGTCCTGTCCCGGACGATTTTCACCGTTTCGCCCAGGCTTTCAATGGCGTTGATCACGCTGCGCACGTTGCCGGCGCCGTAATCGAGTAACGTAATCATAAGATCCTTTTGGATGAGCCAAAATTTAACCCGGATTCCTTGCCCGCCAAGGGGAAGAAATCCGGGTCAGTCACAGGCCAAAGAAAACCCCACCACATCGTTTTATAAAACGTAATAGCAATATATCCCGATTTGGAAACAATTTCAACAAAATATTGAATCCCCCCGCGGCCGGTCGCGGGGGATGCGCGCACGATTGCGGTTCGTACCCAGATGACCGTCAGGTGATCGAGACCTTGGAAAAATGCTCAATTTCGTTCCAGTTCAAGGATGGCGAAAAAATTAACCGCAGGAATACATTGAGTATTTTGAGGATTAAATTTTGAGCCAGACGCTGAAATCGGGCGAAAGGGGGCGTTTTGCAAAGGTCTCGGATCATGTCCTGAAAAAAACAGGGTTGCTGGCGCTTGAAAGAAAAGGCCGGCTATGATAGTCTGTTTTTTAAAAATCTCTTTTTTGTCTTCCAACCACTGCCAACCGGAAAGGACCAGATGCCGAAAAGGTTCGATACGCTTGCCAAACCTCCCCTGGACTTTGATCTGCGCCAGCTGGAAATTTTCTGCAAGATCGTCGAACTGGGCAGTTTTTCCAAAGCCGCCCGGGCGGTATTCCTAACCCAGGCATCGGTGAGCGAAAGAATCGCCACGCTGGAAACGGGGTTGGGCACAAGACTCCTCGATCGTCAGGGAAGGCGCATCGCACTGACCAGGGCGGGGGAGCTTTTTTACAGACATGCGGGCTCCATGCTGGAAATGAAGCGGGTGGCCTGCCTTGAAATGGAAAATTTCCTCGGCAGAAAACAGGGGGAAGTTCACATGGGCGGCAGCACCATCCCCGGTGAATACATCCTGCCGGAAATCATCGGAAAATTTAACCGGAAATATCCGCTCATATCCGTCTGGACCACCATTGCCGATACCAGGGAAATCGAAGCGCGCGTCCAGACCGGGGAGCTGGAACTTGGCGTCATCGGTTATCAAAGCACCAACAAAATATTTACCCAGCACGAACTGTGGCAGGATGAACTGATCCTGGCGGTGCCGTCGGACCACCGGTGGGCGTCCAAAGAATCGGTCTCTTTGGAAGCTCTTTTCCAGGAACCTTTTATTTTAAGGGGGGCCGGGTCGGGAACCATGGAAATCATGACCTCCCGCCTGCGCGCCAAAGGCCGCGACCCTGTGGGCTGCCTGCGTGTCGTGGCGCGCTTCGGCACATCCACCGCGGTCAAGGAAGGCATCAAAGCCCGCCTCGGGGTATCCATTCTCTCTTCCAGGGCCATTGACACGGAAGTCAGGGCCGGGATTCTCAAAGCCGTCAGGGTCAGGGGAATCCCCATGTTTCGCAGCTTTTTCCTGATCAAGGACCGCATGCGAACCGCCTCTCCCATCAGCCAGGCGCTGCAGGATTTTCTCATCGCCTCTTCGCAAGACCAGGCCAAAAGCCCGCTATAAATTGTCGGAAAGCCGCAACATATTTTTACTGATGGCCATCCCGGTGCCCCCATGAACGTACTCGTGATGCTCATCGGCAAAGGGGACATAAACCAGGGAAAAACTTTTCGGGGTGATCTGGGCTTCCTTCAAAAGGCCGGACGGGACATTTTTGGGAGTCGAAAATCCGGCCAGGCTGACCTTAAGGCCTGCGGCGGCCTGAGCCAACGGCAAGTTGACCGGATGAAGCCGTCCGGCCGGAATCTGCGGCACAAGCCCCTCCGGGGGATGGGCCAGCGTCAGGGCCCGGGAAAGACGCAGAAACATCCGGGGACGGATTTTAAAAGCCGGCGACCAGAAATAAAAAGGGGCTTGCCCCCATTTTTCCCGCCCGGGCTGGGGCAGGTTGGCCACCCGGATCAGGTCCGCGTATGAATCCAGCTGGATTTCGGTAACCTTTGCCGAAATCCGCCAAAACGGCAGGTAAAGCGACCCCGCCCTCTCCCCCTGCGCCGGAAGGTGCGCGCAAGAAACATGCCTCAAACCTTGCCGGGAAGTCTTCCAGGCTGATTCGCAGTTGAAGCACAGCAGGACAAGGGCGTCCCGCCGGCCTTCCAGATCCCAGCCGCAGTTCGGACAGAGGGCCGCAAAAAACCGCAAGCTTTTTTCAGGCGTGATCGCGGCCAACCGGTCGGCCCTGAATTCTTCGGGAAGACGGCCGGACACCGCCCTGTCCAAAATCCCGTCATGTATTTTATGATCCTGCACATAAAAAGGGGCGTAGATCAGGCTGCTTGTCTCCCCCAGAAAACTCTCATGCCATGCCGGATCATCCAAAGCGCCGGTGAAGCGTTTTTTAAACAGGCCGAGGGCCTGATTAATGGAAACTTCCGGTTTGAGAAATGTTCCCGGGATATCGTCAGACAGAAACTGAAGCCTTAACACCTGACTGCGGAAACCCAGGGAAACGGGAAAATCCGGGGACTGAAAAGCCTGGCAGGTCAGATCCATGATGCGGTGCTCAATCCCTTGGGATGTGCAGGAAAAGAGGGCCCCCTTGAAACGCCAGTAAGGGAAAAATAAAAGTTCCCGGCTTGCGGCAGGCCGGCAGTCCGCAAAGCGGTATTGGAAAATCCCCCGGGGGACAAGATACGATTTAACGCGGCAGTAGGCGCACTCAAAAAGCCTGTCGGTCTCTTCCAGAACCGCAGGCGCCCCGCATTGCGGGCACTGGTAGTCAATATTAAGCTGGAAGCTTTTCACCACACTGGTTGCAGAAAATAGAATCGGAAAGGTTTTCCCGGCTGCACGCCGGACAGGTCGTGGGCTTCAATTTCACCCCGGCCGGCCGGCCGCAGCGGGCACAAAAAACGGCGTCGGACGCCAGGTTTCTCCCGCAGTGAAGGCACTGGTGGATGATGACCTGCTGATGGCCGCAGAAAGAACAGAATCTTGACTGAAGCCGAATGGTGCTGCGGCATGCCGGACAGGTCGTCCTTTCAGATTCGCCGGAAGCGCCGCCGCCTTTGGCAGCCTTGGAGAATACGCCCGAAAACATGGCCGGGAGCATGAGCCCCATGCCGGTTCCCATGGCGTTTGAGGCCGCGCCGTCTCCTTGCGCAGCCTTTTCCATCGCCATGGCCGCCTTCATCTGCATCAATTTATTCATGTCGCCGACCGCCCCCATGCGGCCCCGGTCATCCATGGCCTGCTGAACTTCCGGCGGCGGCGTGATGGCATTGATGTAAAGCTGATTTAAAGAAAGTCCGAAATGGTTGAAATCCTCGGCGAGACGCCCGGCCAGCCCCCGGGAAAATTCATCGTATTGGGCCGGAAGGTCCAGGACCGTATCGATGGTTTCCCCCATAAAATCGTTGAACCTGGAGACAATCACCCGGTTGAGGTATTCTTCGATTTCCTTGGTTGTAAATATGCCCTGGGTTCCCACCATGCGGTTGATAAAAAGCACCGGTTGCACAACCTGCACATTAAACACGCCAAAGGCCCGCAAGCGCACCAGGCCCAGTTCACTGTCCCTGAACGCCACCGGGTCCCGGGTGCCCCATTTAAAATTCACAAACACCTTGAAGTTGACAAAATAAATTTCCGCCCGCAAAGGGCTCTTCATCCCCCAGGGGATGCTGGCGAGTTTGGTCAGGATCGGGATGTTGGCCGTCTCGAGGGTATGCCGCCCGGCGCCGAAGGCATCCACTGCTTTGCCCTGGTAGAAAAACACAGCCCCCTGGCTTTCCCTCACGGTAAGTTGCGCGCCGTATTTGATTTCCCCGGAGCCTTTTTCCGGAATCCGGTGCACCATTTCCTGGCCGCTGTCGTCGAACCACTCGATGTTTTCAAGAAAGATAAGATTGTCCGTGCCCATGGAATGCTCCTTATGCGAGACCCTTATGCCTGGTCAAACTCCTTTAGCTCTTTTTCCAGCCTTTCCTTATATTCATCCAGCTGCGCCTCGTCTATGCCGGGGGCAGTTCGGGCCACGCCTCTGGTGGACCACCGGCGAATCATCAGCCAGATCACCACGGCCGCCAGGGCAACAACTATGAACGGTAAAAACCAGAGCATCAGGTTAAAGCCTTTTTTAGGGGGCTCGGCAATGATCCGTTCCCCATAGCGGCTCATGAAGTATTGGAGTATCTCTTCTTTGGATTGGCCCTGGCGCAATTTTTTCAGGACCAGGTCCCGCATCTGGACGCTGGTTTCGCTGTTGGATTGGGCGATAGTCTGACCGTTGCAGATGGGGCACATGATGCGGTCGTATAACCCCCTGGCAGTCTTCTGCAGCGCTTCTTCGTCTATCGGACCGGTGCTGGAAAACACCGGATGGACCGGAAAAAGCAGGATGAAAAGAGTCAGTCCGACGATGCTGATTTTATGCCTCATAACTTGAGCAATCCTCCCTTGGTCAACCAGTAGTGCACCTGATAGGATCCGGACAGCAGCAGCAGGGCCCCTGCGACCCGTCCCATGTACGGCAGGGCGCGGCGCAGATAAATCGCCAGCCCCCCCTTGAAGAGCGCAAAGCTCAAGGCCAGCATTGTAAGCACCGCTCCCATGCCCAGCGCGTAGCTGACATACTGGAAAACGCCGTTTAAGAACCCCTGGGACTTGATGGCGCTGCCCACCACCACCAGAAATATCGGAAGCGTGCAGCCCAGGGAGGCTGTGCCGTACCCGATGCCGAAAAGAAAATAAGTCTTAAACCCTTGAGACCCCGTGTTGTCGATCATGCCCGCAAGGTGTGAGGGAAGCGTCATATAGACCGATTTTCCGGCCAGCAGGAATATACCTAATATGGACAGGACCGCCCCGATGAACAGGCCCAGCCAGGGCAGGTACCGCATCAGGATATACCCCCCGGCCCATATGATCACGCCGACCAGGGAAAAAAGGATCGTAAAACCCAGCGTCACCGCCGTACCGATAACCAGCGCCTTGACGCCTTTGAGCAGGGGGCGGCCTGAATCCCCGTCGCTGTCCCGCCCGCCCAGGTACAGGGACAGGTAAGCTGGCAAAAGGGAAAAGCCGCAGGGGTTCACCGTGGAAACCATCCCCGCCCCGAACGAATACCCGAAGGGCAGCAGCACGGCCAGGGCGCTCATCCAGTTGGCCAGCAGGATCTGCAGTTCGGTCACTTTCTCATCTCCTCAATAGTACCGACGAGTTCCTTTTGATTGATGGCGCCCACCCAGCGGCGGATGATTTCGCCCTTTTTCGAGATAAAAAAAGTGACCGGAAGCCCTGAAACCCCGTAGTCGATGGCAATTTCCCCGGTGGGGTCCTGCCCGTTCGGGTAGGTGACATTAAACTCCCGGATATAGCTCAGGGCATCTTCGAGCCGGTCCTGAATGTCCACCCCGAGAAAGACCACGCCGTGGTTTTTATAAATGCGCCAGGTGGATTCCAAAAGGGGCGCTTCCTCCCTGCAGGGCGGGCACCAGGAGGCCCAGAAGTTCAACACCACCGGCTTTCCCAGAAAGTCCCTGAGGGAAATCCGGGCCCCGTCAAAGGTTGTCAGGGTAAAATCCGGCGCCGGTTTGTTGACCATGGTAATGCCGCTCAAGCCGGTGATCGGCTCCTTGTGGAGTACGCCCCAGAGCAAAACGCCTAAAAATCCGGCGCAGATCACCAGGGAAACCACCCCGGCAAACTTCCGGCTGCTCATTTTCAGTTTCATAACTTTGTTAAATCCTAAATGCTCAAAATTTTATGCCGCATTGGCCGCACCATTTATCGCCCTGACCCGCGGGCCGGCCGCAATTGGGGCAGAAATTGACCCGGTTTTTCCCTCCCGTGCCGGCATCAGCGGGCTTTATCCTGCTGGATGACGACCGGCGAAGGGCGACCTGCCAGACCAGGGCCACAATCACCAGGATAGACCCGAGGACCACCGTAACAATGGGCCAGTTTATTACAAGGCCGGGACCCTGCCCGGGGCCGGGGCCCTGCCGGCCGGTTTCCCGGGAAGGCAGACGTTCGGTTGACAACTGCTCGGCGCTCATCTGGTAGTCCACGCGGACCGCAAAGACCTGCCCGGCCGGCACAGCCGCCCCGGGCAGGGCGTGGTAATCGAACCCGTCCTGGCCCTTTATGACATCTTCGGTGGCAGGATCGGTCCGGAACGAGCCGGCGGCAAGGGGCCGCTGCACCCTGAGCTGGAAATCTTTCACGGACAGGCCCGCCGTCCAGGTAAAATCAAAGGAACGCTGATTATCCTTGACGACGTACGGGAAATAGTATTCCACCCTGAACTTTGGATCCGGCGTAATGAAGTTGAGGGTGCCGGAAGGGTCCGGGTTCGAGGTAATGTCATCTTTCATCATGCCGTCTTGACTGTCGATGCGGGCCACCGCGTGGATCCGGGCGGTTTTCGGAAAAGGAAGGGCGACCGCAGCGGGAAACCGCGTGCCCGCCGGCAAGTCGCCGGTGAGCAGAACCAGGACGGACTTCTGATCGTAATCCGGCCAGAGCTCAATCAAGAGCGAGTCGATGGCGACGGCCTGGTACTGGGCGATGCCGTTTGCCACGGGCATCAGCATGAAAAAAAATAAAAGAAAAACGGCACTGCGTTTCATCAACGGCCTCCTGGGTCCGCCCGGATTTTTTATTAAAAATCTTTCTATCGCTTGATACAGAAGCATTGAAGCTCCCTGCCGTAAGTTGCGGGTTTAGGGTTCACGGTTGCGGTTCAATTGTCAACCGAATTTTTTGTCGATCTCGGCCTGAATCTCCGCCGGTGTTGCTCCCTGGGCATGCATTTTAGACGCCAACTGCGCCTCGTCTAAACAGATGTTTCAGGCGGAGGCGTGGGTGTCCACGTAACAGCTGAGCAGATTCAAATGACCCGAATTTTCCCGGCACCGGCAATAACAGTAGAGCTTGTCAAGCACCTCCGGTATCTGCCGGGCAATCTCGTAAGAGCTCCGGACCTTACCGCTGAACTGTTCCGGCGCCAAGGTAGGCCTGGTCTCCCGCAGGCGGATCTTTTCTTTTTTTACCGCCCCGGACCCGACGGCTACTTTGGGGGATTTTCCCCCCTGGAGCAGGTAATAGGCTCCGCCGGCGAGCAATACGACCCCCACGGCCAGGGCAACAACGGGGTACCTGGACCGCCCTTTGCCCGCCGGATCGGTTTGCTTTGATTTTTTCGCCGCGCCCCCCCCGGGCGGCCGCATTTTTTTCCTTCCCATTGTTCTTTTCCTTTTTCTTTTTAATTTTTACGGCAAGGCATCCAAAAAACGACCCGCCGGCCCCGTTTGAAAACCGATGCAAGTTTGATGCCGCCGGTTGCCGAAAGGCTCCCAGAGCATGATATATCAGGAAAAGCGCCCCCGGACAACCCTATTTTGCTCCGAACCGCAGCCGGACAAGAGTCGCCACCTGATGCTGGTTGCCCACGGCGCCGTCCCATACGGCCAGCCCGAAGGAATAGCTTTTTTCGGCCGGGTCCAGCTGGACGTCCCGTTTGCTTGCCGTCTTCAACGCTCTCTTTACCTCAAGAGTCCAATACCCGTCAACCCACAGGGCCTTGCCCAGAATGTCGGCCGAATCTCCCTGTTCGGCAATGCCCGTTTCATATAACGGCAATTCCTTTTGCCCGGATTCGCCTCCAGGCGGCCGGGGCGCCCTGGGTCTCTCTTCCGGGTGCAACCGGGGAACGGCCCCCTTTTCCGGCATCTCTTCAACATTGAGCGTCATGGGCACTGCCCCGACGGTTTCCGGGATCCTCCGGCCGGACTCGTCGTTTCCGTGGGCGGCGGAAACCCCGGGCAAAGCCCACCCGTAGTCCGGTTTTTTGCTTCCCGGGGCAATGAACACCACCCGGTTGTCCAGGAACCCGTCCCCGGGGCGCCCCGCCCTTTGAGCCGCAAAAGCATTCCAGTACCACTCATCCACCAGGGCGTCTTCCTGGCGCGTGGCCATGCGCGGGAACTCTTTGAAACGGCCGCTGGTATGGCACAGCACCGCGCATCCGCCCTGCTGAAAGTCCTCGACCTGTTCGCTGGCCTGCCAGTGGAGGGCCAGGGCGTCCGGCCACCCGGCCTCGGCCCGCCACCGACCGTCCCTGTACAGCCAGCGGCCCACCCTGTCCTGGCGGGTGTTGTCCTGCCAGCGAAAAGCAAAATAAATATAGCCGTCGTCGTAAGCCGCTCGGAGAAAAACCTCCTTTCCCGGCCGGGGCGGACCGTCGCCCAGCTGCCATGTCGGCACCCTGATTTCCCGCACGCCCCCCCAGATCCGGTCCGATGTGCTGCCGTCGATTTCGGGCGGGGAGGCACCTGCCAGGTGGGCGGCTGTAAGCACGGGCGGCTGGTCTTGCCCTTCATAGTCCACGTGGCGGTCGGGTTTGTGGCAGTTCAGGCAGACCCGGTCCGAACGCGTCCCGAGGATGTTGTCCCGGGCCATTTCAGCGCCATCCCTGGCCTTTCCGCCGGCCATCAGGTCGGCGTAAAAACCTCCGGGCCCGTGACAGCTCTCACAGGTAACCCGATCCTCCAGGTATTGGCCGGTTTTTTGATCAAAGGCCGTCGTGTGGCAGGCAAGGCAGCGGGCCGGGTCTAATTCAAGCCCCCCCTTTTGCAGCGCTTCAAGCTTTTTTTTCACCCTGTCGAGGGGTTTGAATTTTAGCTCGCGCCAGCGGGCCACGTGCCCCGGGTGGGAACCCAGGTGGCAGCCCAGGCAACGGTTGGAGCCGATGTAAGGGATCGGCTCGCCCGAGGCGTTGTAATGAAAAAGATCCAGTTTAAAGTTTCCGGCAGCCCGGGCCGCCTGGTATTCGTACAGCGGCCGGCGGGGAATGTACAGGGTGGCATGGGCCCTTTTCAACTCCGTGGCCCTGCCCTCGCCCCCATGGCAGACCGTGCAGCCGTATTCTTCGAAAGGAAAGCGGTCGGTTTTGGAATGCTTTTCCCCCAGCAGCTTCAAATCCAGGTGGCAGGTGACGCACCGGTCAACGCGGCGGCCCCCGTCCAGTAAAATCTGCCGGATGATGTACCGGGGCCGCTCGAGGAAGCGCAGCCGTTTTAGCAGGTCGGCCTGCTGGGCCCCGTCGGCGTCCGCCAGGGCTTCAGTCACCTTTTTTTTCTCACCGCGGAAAAACTCCTCCTGATGGCGCCGCCACTCGGGATTGACCTCCCGGTGGAGGATAAACCCCAGCGTTCCGAGCAGAGAAACGACCAGTAAAAAAAATACGATGTATAAGTGTCGACCCAATGCCGATTTTCCTTGAAACCTAAAAAAAACCGTCCTCACTGTGGCCCAGCATCCGGTTAGATATTGAACCAGGGCGTCTGGACGATGTACCTTACGTTCAAAATCAGGCGCAGCAACACCTTGATGATGACGGCTCCCATGGTCAATACCAGGAAAAAGTAAACCGTGTAGCGAACCCTTCCCCATTTTTGGAACCGGTTGCGTCGGCAGATGAAGGGCAAAAAAAGCCCGGACAGGTAATAGATGCCGATCAGGGGCAGGCCCAACCCGTTGGGCAGGCTCCGGAACCCGGTGCGCGCCGGCCGGGCCATGCTCCAGTCCTGCCAGGGCCAGTACCAGTCCCAGTTTGACCCGCGGAATCCGGCCGACATGGCCGTCAGCAGGATCAGCAGCAGCAGGCCGCCGGTAAACGGCAGCGCCGCCGTGATACGTCCCCGGAAGGCATAAGACCCGGCCCCGGCCGGATCATTATCCAGGAAAGGTATTAAAATCAGGCCCGCAACGATGATCAAAGGAAGCAGCACCCCGGCCAGCCACGGGTCAAAGTAAACCAGCAGTTCCTGAATGCCGAGAAAATACCAGGGGGCCTTGGCCGGGTTCGGAGTAAACTCCGGGTCCGCGGGCACATCCAGGGGGGCTTGAACCAGCGCTCCCAGCCAGGCCAGAACCAGCAGGCACGCAAGCGCCGCCAGCAGCTCCTTGAACAGGAATTCAGGATAGACCGGCAGCATCCCCGGGGGGTCATGTTTTTCCGGCGATCCGTTTTTACGTTTTGGGCGCTGATTTTTCATGATATCAAGCCGTTAAAGTTTGGCCGCCAGATTGCCGTCCTTCCGAACCCGCCAGAAATGAACCATTAAAAAGACAACGGCAAAAACCGGCAGGATAAATACATGCAGGCTGTAAAAACGCACCAGGGCCCGCGGGCCAAGATCCGCATCGCCCAGCACGAAAACGGCCAGATCGCCATCCGGCTTGAGCCCCAGCGCGCTGCCAAAAGGGCCGTCAGCTCCCAGCAGCGGGACCGAGTGAAGCAGGTGCGTGCCCACGCGGGTCCCCCAGTAGGAAATCTGGTCCCAGGGCAGCAGGTACCCGGTGAAAGCAAAAGCCAGCACGATCAGCAGCAGGCAAACCCCCACAATCCAGTTGAACTCCCGCGGGGGTTTATAGGAGCCGGTATAAAAAACACGAAGCATGTGAACCACCACGGTAATGACGATGCCGTGGCCGGCCCAGCGATGCACGTTGCGTGTGAATCTTCCCAGAAAGACCGCGTAGCTCAGGTCCAGCATATCGGCATAGGCGTTTTCCAGGACGGGACGGTAGTAAATCATCAGCAGCGCGCCGGTAACCACCGTGACTAAAAACAACATAAAGCTCAACCCGCCGAGGCACCAGGTAAAGCCGATCTTCATTCTGTCGGCAGCGATCCGCGACGGGTGCAGGTGCAGAAAAACACTGCGCCGCGCGACCTGCAGCCGCTGCTCGGGAGTGCGGGGCAGACCGGTTCTGAATATTTTATGCTTAAATTCTTGCGGGGGTTTGGCCATGCTTCTCAAACTTGATGTTCAAGCCTTTCCGGGTTTAAAACGGGGCACGGGCCCTTTTCCTCTTTTTACGACCGCATCCTGATCCACGATTAAAAATCCATTGTCATCCTGTCTGAGGGCAAACAGTTCCAGGGGACGGGGCGGGGGGCCTTCCACGTTGCGCCCCTCCGCGTCGTACTTGCCGCCGTGGCACGGGCATAAAAACATTTTATGATCTCTGTTCCAGACCACCATGCAGCCCAGGTGCGTGCAACGGGCAGACATGGAGAAAAACCCTTCCCCGTCGCGGATGATGAAGAGTTTTAAGCCCCGCAGGTAAACGACCTGGCCGGGCCGGTAATCGTCCGGAAACCCCACCGCCGTCGACGCGGCGGGCCGGATGGACACCCGGGGCCGGACGAACTTTACCACCGCGGTCAGAAAGGCCCCGAAAGCAACGCTCAGGCCGGTCCATGAAAACCACAGCAGGAACCTGCGCCGGTCCGTTTTGTATTCAGCGGCATTGTTGTCACCTTGCGGCATCGGTGTTTCCCGTCAATGTGTCTAAAAAATAAAATTTATCGTCGTTCCGGGCCTGAGCCGGATGCCATCCTCATCGTCATTCCGAACCCCGATCCGGAATCCAGAGCTCCCGTTTCGTGCCAAGCCCCAAACCCCGCCCTGAACCCGCCCCGGGGTCCACCGGCGTGACAGGGCTGTAATTTTTTTTCGGCCGTCAAATTGACAAAGCTGCCATGCTCGCCTGGGACCGCAGGAGATGGATACTTTTTATACATTTGGATACCATCTCCCGCCAGCTCCGGGTTCTTTTTACCCATCTTAACGTTGTGACCGGGGGGAATTACTGTTTCTTACCAGCCGCGGCAAAAATTATCAAGATTCTTCATCATGCGCCAGTAAATATCCTGGCCCTGAGGACCAGGCTTTGGTTATCCCCTGAGGGGATTTGCTTTGTTGAAAGTTCATTGTATGATTGAAATTACAAATACCAAAACAATTTCCAATGACCAAAATTGGAAAATCCAAACGATATCTCGTCATGGAAGGTTTGGGTCATTGAATATTGGAATTTGAGATTTACTTGTAATTTGGTGCTTGGAATTTATAATTTTAGACATAAAACGCCATGGCAGAGCCATCTTTCCCTGACCCGGCCCTGCCTGGTTGGCAGACGGGCTGACTCCGTCATATTTTCGGATGGCGCCGTGGGAGCTACTCTGCCAGGGCCCTTCGGGTAAGTTTCCGGTACTTGATCCGGTGTGGCTGAGTGGCGTCTTCACCGAGTCTTTCCTTTTTATCCGCTTCGTACTCGGTGTAATTGCCATCGAACCAGATAATATTGCTGCCCCCCTCAAATGCCAGGATGTGTGTCGCGATCCTGTCGAGAAACCAGCGGTCATGGCTGATGATGATGGCACAGCCCCCGAAGTTCTCAAGGGCCTCTTCCAGCGCCCGCAAAGTATTCACATCGAGGTCATTGGTAGGTTCGTCCAAAAGAAGGACATTGGCCCCTTCCTTCAACATTCGGGCCAGATGCACGCGGTTCCTCTCCCCGCCTGAAAGGTTTCCCACCTTTTTTTGCTGATCGGTTCCTGAGAAATTGAATCTTGCGGCATATGCCCGGGAATTCACCTGCCTGTTGCCGAGCGATATAGTGTCCTGTCCGTCCGAAATGACTTCCCATACGGTCTTGTCGGGGGAAAGGGCGTCGCGACTCTGGTCGACATAGGCCAACTGCACGGTTTCGCCTATTCTGAATTCCCCGGAAGTGGCTTGCTCCTTGCCTGTAATCATCCTAAAAAGCGTGGTTTTCCCCGCCCCATTGGGCCCGATGACGCCCACGATAGCGCCGGAGGGAATCGAGAAGCAAAGGCCATCTATCAAGAGAAGGTCGCCGTATGCCTTGCTGACACTCTTGGCATCTATGACCACCTCGCCCAGGCGGAGACCGGGCGGAATGTAGATTTCCAGATCTTTTTCCTTTTTTTCGTTATCCTGGTTCACCAGGGACTCATAGGCGCTGATCCGCGCCTTTGCCTTTGCATGCCTGCCCTTGGGAGACATCCTGATCCACTCCAGTTCCCTCTCAAGGGTTTTCCGGCGCTTGCTTTCTCCTTTCTCCTCAATTTGCAACCTCTTGTGTTTCTGCTCCAGCCAGGAAGAGTAATTTCCTTTCCAGGGGATACCCTCACCCCGGTCAAGTTCCAGGATCCAGCCCGCCACATTATCGAGGAAATAACGGTCATGGGTCACGGCAATCACGGTGCCCGCGTAGCGTTGAAGGTACTGTTCCAGCCATGCAACAGACTCTGTATCAAGATGATTGGTCGGTTCGTCAAGAAGAAGAATATCCGGTTTCTGAAGGAGAAGCCTGCACAGTGCCACACGCCGTCTCTCTCCTCCTGAAAGAACATTCACCGGTGTTTCCCCGGGAGGGCAGCGGAGGGCATCCATAGCCATCTCAAGTCGTGAATCAAGATCCCATGCCTCCAGAGCATCCATCTTTTCCTGGACATCTCCCTGTCGCTCGATCAACCTGTTCATCTCATCCTCCGACATGGGATTGCCAAACATCTCGTTGATACGGTTGAATTCGTTGACCAGGGCAACGGTTTCCTGCAGTCCCTCTTCTACGATATCCCGAATTGTTTTCGTGTTGTCCAGCTCCGGTTCCTGCTCGAGAAGGCCGACTGTAAGACCAGGTGAAATACTGGTCTGTCCATTGAATTCTTTGTCAAAGCCTGCGAAAATTCGTAGAAGTGTGCTCTTTCCTGAGCCGTTAAGGCCCAGGACGCCTATTTTTGCACCATAAAAAAATGAAATTGAGATATTCTTCAAAATCGGTTTTTTGTCATAGTACTTGCTTACCTGGATCATGGAATAAATGATTTTGTTCGGTTCCTGGCCCATTGGGTTTGACACCCTCCTCTGTTTTTTATGCAACGTTAGGGTAAAATTACCTTGCTGTACCTTTTGCGAAAACCAACCCGTTCAGTTTCTTCATGCATGACTGCCCACTTCCTTTTATTTTTTCCACTTGAAATTCGGATCCGTATAGCATTCCGAAGGCATATTGCTCTTTACCCCCGATTTGGCAAGCTCGCTTTCGAAAAGCTCCCTGATTTCAGGTTCTTCATCAACATACTCTACTTGCACATGTTTATCCCGTAAGGTGATGGCATTGACGTGCAGCACAAGGTATCTTGCGGGCTCGGCACCCGTGTTGAAGTGTTGATGGTACCAGCACTCGCCCTGCAAATTTGTCAGTCCGACCCCGAAGAGACTGCCGGGCACCCAGTCAACCTTCTTTTTCTCCTTTTCATGCCCGGGCTGCCACAGAAGGGAATACCCCTTGCCTGTGATGAGGATGATGGAGCGGCCCGGAGGATGGGCATGACCCTTCTTGTACCTGCCCACGGGGAATTCCGACATGTGCGAATGTATACGGACCAGGCCCGGTTGATAAAAATCGACGCTCCTGCCGCCCCCGCCTCTCCACACATAACTTGTCATTTGGTCAAATGCCTTTACGTCAGGAATAAAATTTGCAACCCAGGAAATCTTATGGTCATGGGCAGCATCGGCTTTGTATATTTTTGCATCGCCCGAATAGGAATCCCTCTCGAGATCTTCGAAGACATAATCGTTATCAAAGATGAATTCTTTATTCTTGAAATACTGGAATAGCGCGGGGAGAGTTGTTTTGGAAAAAAGCCTGGCAGGCCTGGTATCATCGCCATTAAAATGCTGATATCCTATATTGGCGGGGATGGCAAAGAGGGACTGCTCCTGCCATTCAAAAATTCCTTTGGGTCCGCCCTGGCGTGTCCAGAAATTCGTTGCACCACGGCCTGAGACGACATACACTAATTCCTCAAACATGTGCCTCTGGGGTTTGAGGATCTGCCCGGGGGGAATCTCACAGACATAATTGTCGCCTGAGAGTTCTTCTCCGTAAAGGTTTATGTAAGCCCCCAAACCACCCATCCGGGCCCACGGTTTGACCCGTACGGCTTTTATGTCATTGAAATGGTACCCGGTATAGACGGGAATGCCCTCTTCCTGCTGAAATTCGGCGTAGTAATCTCGATTCACGTCATCGAAAAATTCCTTTTCTTTCAACGATTCTTCTAATGTCTCCTTTTTCATGGATGGACTCCTTATCTTTGTGATGGGTGCGGAATGGGGGTAGGGGTGAGATCAAATACCGATATTAAGCAACCTTACTACCGCATAAAAATAATCGGAATCAGTTGTCGATTAAGAATTAATTATTACCAAAGTAGTTCCGAAACTTGCAAAATAACAATAGGTTAAAAGATCACATCCGGCAACAACTTCATGGCTAAAGGCTAAGGGCGAAAGGCTAAAGGCCGGATTGCCTTGTTTTTTCCCTTAGCCCT
>JAUYIZ010000009.1 GCA_030688615.1 Desulfobacterales bacterium
AAAAGTATGAAACTGCATGAACTGACTTTGCACGAGGCCCACGGCCTGTTGAAGAAAAAAGCTGTTTCCGCCCGGGAGCTGGTCCGGGACGTTCTGGCGCGCATCGACGCGGTGGACCCGAAAATCGGCGCCTATCTCACCGTGGCGCGGGATGAGGCCCTGGAACAGGCCGCCCGGGCCGATGAGATGATCCGGCAGGGAAATATTTTTCCCCTCACCGGAATTCCCCTGGCCGTTAAAGATCTCATCTGCACCCGGGGGCTGCGCACCACCTGCGCTTCCAAGATCCTTGAAAATTTTATTCCCCCCTACGATGCCACGGTGATCCGGAAATTGAAAAAGGCCGGCGCAGTAATTGTGGGTAAGGTCAACATGGATGAATTCGCCATGGGATCCTCCACGGAAAATTCAGGATTTCAACTGACCCGCAACCCGTGGGACCCGGAGCGCATTCCCGGGGGCTCCAGCGGCGGGTCTGCCGCGGCCGTGGCCGGGGACATGTGCCTGGGCGCTCTGGGCTCGGACACGGGGGGCTCCATCCGCCAGCCGGCCTCCCATTGCGGCGTGGTGGGGCTGAAACCCACCTATGGCAGCGTGTCCCGCTACGGATTGGTGGCCTTTGCTTCCTCGCTGGACCAGATCGGCCCCCTGGCCAAAGATGTCACGGACTGTGCGCTCCTGATGAACGCCATCGGCGGGCACGACCCGTCGGATTCAACCTCGGTGGACCGGGACCGGCCCGATTATACCGCAGGTCTAAAGAAAGGGCTGGCAGGGATCACCGTGGGGATCCCGCAAGAATATTACCAGGTCCCCGGGCTGCACCCGGACGTGGAACAGGCAACCTGCCGGGCAATTGAAACAATTAAGGATTTGGGGGCCGGATGCGTTCCCGTCTCCCTGCCCCACAGCGCCTATGCAGTGGCCGCCTATTACGTGATCGCGACGTCCGAGGCCGCATCGAACCTGGCCCGTTACGACGGCGTCAAATACGGCCTGCGGGATCCGGACCCGCCCGATTTGATCCGGATGTATAAAAGCACCCGGTCCGCCGGGCTGGGGCCCGAGGTGAAGCGGCGCATCCTGATGGGAACCTACTGTCTTTCGGCCGGCTACTATGACGCCTATTATCGCAAGGCATCCCAGGTGCGCACCTTGATTGCCCAGGATTTTGCCAAGGCCTTTACAACCTGTCAGGCCATTTTATCGCCGGTGGCGCCGACGGCGGCCTTTAAAATCGGGGAAAAGGCCGACGACCCGCTGACCATGTACCTGTCGGATATTCTGACCATTTCGGCCAACCTGGCCGGCCTGCCGGGGATGTCAGTGCCCTGCGGATTTTCAGCCGGCGGCCTTCCCATCGGGCTCCAGATCATGGGCAACCGCTTTGAAGAAAAAACCCTTTTTCAAATTGCCTACAATTTCGAGCAGGCCACGAATTTTCATAAACAGAAACCGGTGCTGTAAATGGTAAACCCAAATGACGATTCAGCCTGAAGGTGAAGCCCTGCGCAAAGCGGTCCAATGGATCAGCGAGAAGCTGCTGGCGGACCCGGGCGGAAAATCAACCCTGCTCATTGAGGCGGCCTGCATGAAGTTCAACCTGTCTCCCGCGGATGCGGAATTTCTCTACCGGAACCTGAAGACGAACTGACGTTCGTGTTTTAAGTTTTAAGATTTAAGGGGACAGGTCGTCATGCCGGACTTGATCCGGCATCCAGTTTTCCGGCCGTCAAGCCGGAATGTTATTTCTGGACTCCGGCCTTTGCCGGAGTGACGGGTTTTTGGGGCATAATAACAGCACGGGAAGTGAGTGAATGAGCGAGATCCGAATCCTGCCTGAAATCCTTTCCAACAAGATCGCCGCCGGCGAAGTGGTGGAACGCCCGGCGTCGGTGGTCAAGGAACTGGTGGAAAACGCCCTGGATGCCAAAAGCACCCGCATCCAGGTGGAGGTTGAAAACGGCGGCAAATCCCTGATCCGGGTTTCGGACGACGGCAGCGGCATGGGGCCCGACGACGCGCTGCTGGCCCTTGAGCGCTATGCCACCAGCAAGATCAGCGGCGAGCAGGACCTTTTTTCCATTCAGACCCTCGGTTTCCGGGGGGAAGCGCTTCCCAGCATCGCGGCGGTCTCCAAATTCAGCCTGATCAGCCGCCGCCGGAGCGATCCGGCGGGCGCTGAAATCACGGTTCAGGGGGGGAAAATCCTCAAGGTCGCCCAGGCCGGCGCTCCCCCGGGAACCATGGTCGCCGTAAATCAGCTCTTTTACAATATGCCGGCCCGGCGGAAATTTTTAAAGGCCACGGCCACCGAGATGGGGCACATCACCGACGTCCTGGCGCGCATGGCTCTGGGACGGCCGGAGGTCCAGTTCAAACTGGTGCACAATCAGCGGGTCGTCAAAAACTGGACGCCCACGGACCGTCCTCTGGACCGGGTCCTGGAAATTCTCGGCAGCGAGTTTGCGGGCCGGCTTTGCCGCATTGACGCCGCCGGGGGGGACCTTGCGGTTTCCGGCTGGATATCTTCCCCCCGGGTGACCCGCAGCGGCTCGGCGGGGATCCATATTTATGTGAACGGCAGGTACGTGCGGGACCGGGTCATTGTCCATGGGCTGCTGGAGGGGTACGGCGGCCGGCTCATGAAAAATCGTTTTCCGGCCGCGGCGCTCTTTATCACGGTGCGGTTTGATCAGGTGGATGTCAATGTGCATCCCACCAAAAATGAGGTCCGCTTTGCCGAGCCGCAGCAGGTTCACGAGGCGGTGAAAAGGGCGGCCGCGGCCGCCCTGGACCTTCAAGACCGGCCCCCGTGGGCATCGGCCGGGTCAGCAGGAAAAGAGGTCCTCCGGGTTTCGGAGCCGGCCGGGCCCGGCAACAGGTTTGGCGCGCTGCGGCCCGCCCCTGAAAAAAAGGCCGTGCAAAAACCTGGGCCCGCCGGAACGCTGCCGGCCCCGGAGCGCCTGTTTGCGGCTGACGGGTCCGGGGAAAGACCCGGGCCCGGGGCCCAGCAGCCCCTGTGGGAAACCAGGCGGTTTTCCGATTTGACAATCATCGGCCAGGTGCATGACAGCTACATTTTCTGCCAGGATGAAAAAGGCCTGGTGCTCATCGATCAGCACGCGGCCCATGAGCGCATCTGTTTTGAGCGCTTGAAAAAACGCGGGACCGCCACCGTGCCGGAGCGCCAGGGGCTTCTCATCCCCGAGACCCTGGAGCTGGGCCACGGGCAGGCCCATATGCTGGCAAAGCTGATTCCGGAGCTGGCCCGGCTGGGCTTTGAAATCGATTGTTTCGGCCAGAACACCTTCCGGGTGGCCGCGGTTCCCGGCCTGCTTTCCGGACGCCCGGCCGCGCCGGTGCTCATGGAGCTGATGGAAGAGATGGCGGCCTCCGGGGTGGTGCCGGACACAAAAAAGGCCGCCGATGCCTGCTGGACGATCATGGCCTGCCACAGCGCCATCCGGGCCGGCCAGCCCCTGGAACCCGGGCAGATGCGGCAGCTGCTCTTGCAGCTGGACGCCTGCGACAATCCTTCCTGTTGCCCCCACGGGCGGCCCGTATGGCTCCGGTGGACCAAGGGGTTTCTGGAAAAGGCCTTTGCCCGCAAGTAGGACCGCCTCCCCGGGACTTAAGCACTATCGTGGAGGGGGGGACGTATCCATTCACGGAGTAGTTGAATGGGTAGAAATTCCAAACAGCAAATAACAAATAGCAAACAAATACCAATGACCAAAATTCCAAACAACAAACCAGTATATGATCTTGAAGAAAGAACATTCCAATTTGCTAAGACCGTTAGGATTTTCACTAAAACACTGCCCAAGACAATTACAAATATCGAAGATGGCAAACAAGTGATAAAAGCCTCTGGTTCAGTGGGCGCAAATTACAGGGAGGCCAACGAATCATTAAGCAAAAAAGACTTTTTGATGCGCATGAAAATTAGCCGCAAGGAAGCCAAAGAAAGCGCTTATTGGCTTAGGTTAATTCATGAGACGAATAATTTGAAGAACGCTGATGATGCAAAAAATTTAATACAAGAGGCAAATGAATTGATAAAAATATTTTCATCAATACTGGAGAAATTAAAATAGGTTAGGTCATTGGAATTTGGAATTTGATATTTGCTTGGAATTTGATGCTTGGGATTTGGGATTTCAGAGACTCCGTATTCGATGTTGGAGGGCAATGTCCGGCGTTGGACGTTCATTATTAAAAAAGCCCCGGCCGGTTTCCCGGCCGGGGCTTTGGTTTGGCCCCGTGTAGGCAAGGGGTCGGGTTAGAACTTTAACATCAATTTCTGGTAGGTGGAATAAAGGTCCTCGGGAGCAGCTTTGCCCGGCTGATATTGCCGCCAGTAATCTCCGGCATTGAGCCATGCAAAGATAAACTGATAGCTTAAGTTTTTGTACATCGTGTAGGTAAAAAAGACGTCCGTCTCCAGGCCGATTTGGTCATCCTGGCCCGTGGCTACCTGATCGGCCGTGGCAAACCCGAAGCGGACCCCGGCTTCCAGGTCTTTTAAAGGCTTGAAGTGGAGCCCGGCATAGATGATCTTATAGCCGTTGTCGGTTCCGCCTTCGTTGCGGGTAAAGTTGCCGTTGCCGCCCAGGTCGCCGAAATCCCCGTCGTCATTGGTCAGAATGTGCAGCAGCCCCCAGTTCTGCTTGATGTTGCGGTTCTGCTGGCCCAGGACGTACTTTTCAAATTCATTGGAGGTGCCCTGGTCGTCGCCGCTGCGGAAGGCATAACCGGCTTCCACCGTGACCGGGCCCAGGCTCAGCTTGCCCTCCACGTTGTAGGCCAGGCCGGTAAGATCCAGGCTGGCTTTGCTGGCGGAGACGTAGTCGATGTCCCCGGTCTGATAGTGCAGCTGGGCCTCCAGGTTGAAGGCGCCGAATTTGCCCATGAAATAGGGCTTGATCTCGTGCAGGGTCAGCTCGTCGGCGCCGTTGCTGAGGGGGTTGGCGGTCGTAGAGCCGCTTTTGTCCATCTGCAGGGAGTACAGGGCGCCGAACTCCATGGCGCCGGCCTTGTAAACGGCCCCCACGGAATAGGCATCGATGTCGCCGTCCGAGATGGAGACCCCGGCATCGCCTTCATTCCACTTTTCATAGAGGCCGATCAGTTGCAGGCCGCCCAGCTTGGTCCGCACGCGGATGCGGTTGGCTTCCTGGTTGTACTGCAGAAAGTTGGTCCCCCAGGCCCCGGAGCCGGCGTAGCCCACCTGGACGTCGCCCCAGCTGGTTTTGATGTCCATGTAGGCCCGGTCCCACTCCAGGTTCCAGCGCACCCGGCTGGCGCTGTAGGTGGGGTAGATTTCATTGCTGCGGCCCCAGTCCTTGCCGTCGTGCACGTCAAACTGGGTGGTCAGCCGCAGGTTCTTGTTCACCGTGTAAACGGTGCGCAGCCGCCAGCGCTGATCGTGGTAGACATTGCTCGCGTTGTCGTCGTTCAGTTCGACCTTGCTGTCGCTGAACATCCGTTCCCGCAATTCGCCTCTAAATTGTACATCGGCGGCCAAAGCCGGGCCGGCCACCAGGGCGGCCAGGGCCAAAGCGCCGATAATGACAAATGACTTTTTCATCTTTATATTTTCCTTTCGTAAAGTCTAAATTTTGGTTAGAAGCTCAAAGTCAGGCGTTGATAGGTGGCCCAGTTGTCCTCCGGTTCTATGGACGAGGGGCTGCCGCCGGAAGCAAACGGTCCCTTCCAGTAATCGCCGGCCTTGAGCCAGGCCACGGTGCCGTAATACCTTAAACCTTTGAAAATGTCGTAGATGACCATGAAATCCGTCTCGATGCCGATCTCGTCCGAGCCCTTGGGATATATCTCATCGGCCGTGAAATGGCCCACACGAAGACCCACACTCAGGTTCCTTACCGGCTTGAAGAAGGCCGAGCCGTAGATCAGTTTATAACCGTCCTTGGTGGCGTTGTAGTTGCGCGTAAAGGTGCCGCGGCCGCCGAAGGTCCGGTAGGGCCCGCTGTTTTCGTCATCGATCAGGATGGCAAACTTGCTCCAGGTCTGCTTGGCGACCCGATCCTGGCCGCTTAAAAGATACTGCTCGTTTTCCAGCGAGGTGCTCTTGTCGTCGCCGCTGCGAAAGGCATAGCCGGCTTCCAGGGTGACCGGGCCCAGGTTGAAGCTGCCCTCCACGTTAAAGGCCAGCCCGGAAAGATCCTGACTGGGCGCGCCGCCGGTGAAGTCCTGGTCCCCGGTTTGAATGAGGGCCTTGGCCGACAGGTTGAGACCGCCGAATTTGCCGATGAAATAGGGCTTGAGCTCGTGCATGGTGTACTCGTCGCTTGCCTTGTTGGCCAGGTTGTTGGCGCTGGTGCTGTTGCCGCTTTTATCCACCTGCAGGGTGTACAGGGCGCCGAACTCCATGGCGCCGGCCTTGAAAATGCCGCCCACGGACCAGGCATCGGCGTCGCCGTCCGAGATGGTGACCCCGGCATCGCCCTCAAAGTATTTTTCGTACAGGCCGACAAGCTGCAGATTGCCCAGCTTGGTCCGCACGCGGATGCGGTTGGTATCGATGCTGTGATTCATGAATCTGGGGCCCCAGTCCCCGGAGCCGTTGTAGCCCACCTCCACGTCGCCCCAGCTGGTTATGATGTTCATGTAGGCCCGGTCCCACTCGAGGTTCCATTTCACCTCGCTGGAGCTATAGGCCGGCGCGATTTCATTGCTGCGGCCCCAGGGCTTGTCGTCGTTGACATCAAACTGGGTGGTCACGCTCAGGTTTTTGTTCACCATATAGGTGGTTTGCAGCCGGAAAAGCGAATTCTGGTGGGTGTAGCTGGCGTCGCTGTCCTTGAGCTGCTGGTTGCTGTCGCTGAACATGGTGACCCGGTACATTCCTGAAAATTTTGCGTCCGCGGCCATGGCCGGCGCCGCCGCCAGCACGAAAAAAGCCGCGCAGGCGACAATTATCGTCAATTTTTTCATCTGTTTTTCTCCTTGTTTATATGAAAATAGCTACAAGTTACTGAATATTTTCATCCTTCGTTGTGCCCGGCCCGGGCATGTTGGTTATAGGGAAACTGTCATTTCATTTTTTCATCTGTCGCAACACCTGACACATCTTGCCGGGGGGCCGTCTCCCGGTTCGTTTGCCCGGCGCTCCTCCTTTCCGGATAGATCTCCGGCGCCGGCGGATTGGGCCGGCGGTCTCTACAAAGTGACCCGGTTATACCGGAGCCAGTGGTCCACCTGCCGCCCGGTCTTGAAGGTCCGGCTTCATTTCCGGCACGCGAACGGCAGGATGAAAACTGTTTGGGACTGAAAAGGACGTAAATCCATATAAATTAGTGGTTTACACGCCTTCGTCCTGCAACAATTTTCAGGGTGAGAGGATTTATCACAACCGGTTTGAGATTGTCAAGCGGTATTTTTAAAATTTGCAGGGGATAGAATCGAAAGGCGAGGAGATCAGGGTGCAAAGTTGCCTATGAAAAAGCCCCGGCCGGTTTCCCGGCCGGGGCTTTGGCCCCGGTTGCACAAGGGTCAGGTTAGAACTTTAACTTCAGGACCTGCATGGTGGAAAAAAGGTCCTCGGGAGCTTTTTTGCCCGGCTGCCACTCGCGCCAGTAGTCGCCGGAGTTGAGCCAGGCAAAGACGAAATCATAGGTCAGGTTTTTGTACATCCTGTAGGTAAAAAAGATGTCCGTCTCTACGCCGATTTGGTCATCCTGGCCCTTGGCCACCTGGTCGGCGGTGGCAAAGCCGAAGCGCATGCCGGCTACCAGGTCTTTTAAGGGCTTGAAGTGGAGCCCGGCATAGATGATCTTATAGCCGTTGTCGGTTCCGCCTCGGTTGCGGCTAAAGTTGCCGTTGCCGCCCAGGTCGCCGAAGTCCCCGTCGTCATTGGTCAGAATGTGCAGCAGCGACCAGTTCTGCTTGATGTTGCGGTTCTGCTGGCCCAGGACATATTTTTCAAATTCATCGGATGTTCCCTGGTCGTCGCCGCTGCGGAAGGCATAACCGGCTTCCACCGTGACCGGGCCCAGGTTCAGCTTGCCCTCCAGGTTGTAGGCCAGGCCGGAAAGATCCAGGCTGGCTTTGCTGGCGGAGACGTAGTCGATGTCCCCGGTCTGATAGTGCAGCTGGGCCTCCAGGTTGAAGGCGCCGAATTTGCCCATGAAATAGGGCTTGATCTCGTGCAGGGTCAGCTCGTCGGCGC
>JAUYIZ010000014.1 GCA_030688615.1 Desulfobacterales bacterium
AAATAGGCGAATGCGTATGAATATCTTTGCAGTTCTGATTCTGATAATGGCTGTGTGCATTCCCCTTGGGCTTTGTAAGGATAAATAACAACTTCTGATATGTATGAAAGGGCATAACGCTGAATCTGTTTCCCGCGCAGACAAGGCTTGAGTAGTTCTTGTTCTAATTTGTAATTCGTTGCAACTTCTTGGTCAAGCAGGAAGACTGGATTCTGTCCTGTAACAATACCTTCAGATATCCCGTTGCTGAGGTCTCCCAGCGTTACTTTAGCACTTATGCTCTTCATTTTTAGTACAACTTTACTCGCTATGTCATCACGAAAAATCCAAGGGGCCGCAGTCATATTGGATTGAGGAATATAAAATCCTGAATCATTCAGAGAAAGTCGCTTATAAAGAAAATCGTGGTTGTTGACGGGGGGCATTTTTCTAAACAAAAAAATTCCAGTGTAATTGGTTGCACCAGAAAAAACCTGGAAATGTTCAAAGTCGCATATCTCTAATATTTGAATTTGCGAAGCAATTATGCCACGAAGGTCGGCACCATGTTCTCTCTTTGTGAAATTCGTAGGGCAGATGAACCCCATTAGACCTGCCGAGTTAAGCAATGTTATACTCTTTTCCAAAAAGGGAAGGTATAGGTCGAACTTTCCTCGTGCTGAACGATATGAACTTTGCAAATATGACTTGGTTGATTTAAACCCATGAAATCCAACATACGGAGGATTGCCGATCACCGCGTCAAATCCGCCATCTTTCATGATTTCCGAAAATTCCGCGTTCCAGTCAAAGACATTGACGCGGTAGATTTCTTCTTCGTCAAAAACACTCATCTGTTGATGGTCATAGAAATCCGGCCCGATAAGAGAGTTTCCGCATTTGATATTTTTCGACAGATCCGGCAGAACCCGTTCCTGGAACATGAGCCTCTGTTTGCCGATGCTCTGTTCGTCCTCGCCTTCCAGCACCTTGAGCAGCAGGGACAGCTTGGTCACTTCCACCGCCTGATGATCTATGTCCACGCCGTAAATGTTATTCAACAGGATGCGTTTGCGCTCATCGGTCGTCAACCGCCATTCCCCTTTTTGAGACTGATAAATGCGAGAGGTTTTTCCTTTTGACCATTTTTCTGGACCGTCGTTAATATACTCATCACGATGCCAGTCTAACAAAAACTGGTATGCACCGATCAAAAATGAACCTGACCCGCAGGCCGGGTCCAGAATTTTCAGATTGCTCACACCACCCTTTGGGCCGGGTCTTTTGCCCTCCACCAGCTTGCCCACGGTGTTTTTAACGATATAGTCCACTATGTAGTCCGGAGTGTAGTAAACCCCGCCAGCCTTGCGGACTTCCGGTTTTTCCTCAATTTTCGCCTGATGCCCAGCGGTAAGGCGGATGACCTTGCCCAGAAAGCGTTCATACACTTGGCCGAGGATATCAGCCGACAGAACGGAAAACTCATAGGGGCTTTCCGGATAATACAGATTCTTGAAAATCTCCTTCAACGGCTTGTCGTCAATCAGCAGGAAAGGCGTCAGGTTGTCGCAATTTTCGCGGCCTTTTTCTTTTTTGAAATGAAACAGCCCGGAATTGTATTTATCATCCGCTTTATTGAAAAGCTGAAACAACTGCTTGTAAACATTCTCCCCGTTCCGCAGCGCCATCAATCCGCCGTAAGGCTCCATGCCCCGATCCTCACAGATGCGGAGAAACACGATCCGGTCGATGGTCTGTTGAACGGCGAAGTTTAATTCCCGCTGGGAAAGGTTCGAATTGCGCAGGGCGATGTTGCGGGCCAAGAATTCCCGCCAGGTCTCAATCTCATGCAGGAAAGCGGTATCAACCTCGGTGGTGCCTTTTTTGCCTTTCTTGGCTTCGACATATTTGTCAAAGGAGCCTTTCAGAATTGCGTCCCTGGAAAAGGTGCCGGCGATTTCCTCCCACCGGTCCGCATACTCCGTGTATTTGAAATAAAGGATTCGGGAGTGGGAAACCTTGTCGGTTTTCACCGGTTTCGTCCGGCAGTCGTAAACGGCAAACTCTTCGAAGTCCGTCAAAATGCTCAGGGGCAGCTTGGCGCTCCAGCCATAGCGGCGCAACTGGTAGGCCGGATGGATGTCTTCCTGGATATTGATGGACGGTTTCTTCGCTTCCAGAAAAAACTTGCGGGCGCCGCCGATCCGGAAGCAGTAATCCGGCGCCTTGGTAACGCCGCCGACCTTGATGGCGTCTTCGTGAATAACGTCCTTGTAGGCTTCGGCATAGCCCTGTTTGTTGGCGACATCCCATCCCAATTCCTCGAAAAAAGGGTCTATGAATTCTCGTCGCACCTGGGTTTCATTGTAAATGCCCTTTTTATACGATTCCAGATTGCAGTCGAACGTCTCGATTAATTTTTTGATTCTGTCAGGTACGCTCATAGTTCATTACCTACTTTATTGGTGCATAACGCAAAGCTGAGTGGGCGCAGCACGAATGCGGAGAAGCGATAAACTTAACGAACAGCCGCATTTTTCTCGCGCTCCACTCAAGCGAAATGTTCGACACGTTCATATCTTGAATGCCCTTCGCAATTGACCATCTGAAGCATATCCGGTGGTCTTGAATTCAAGGTATCTCAGAAAGGCCCTTCGATACTCGGATGATGATTTGTCGGCTGCTCCTAAACCGTGGATATCCTCCCAAGTCTTGCGCACAAAGCGACGGCCTTTGTTCTTGCGGATATGGTGTCCGAATTCCGCCTCGATGCCTGCCTCGTTGCCCGCACACACGAGGTTAATCAGGACGAAATCTTTACCGCTAATTTTGGCTGACCAATTACCCAAAAGCCATAAACGCATCAACTCGTACTTTTGATCCTTCACTAACGTAATGTAATCTGATGTGAAGATTTCGGAGAACCATCCGTCATTTGCCGTAACATACTCTTTAGGATTTGCAAGCCGTCTTGCCAGAGTCTCGCCGTTCCCGGATGTTTTGTTTGTCGCGGTCAGTTTTGCCTCGACGAAGTAAATGCAGCGGTCTGTGACGATGACAATATCCGGTTCGGAACCCCGCTTGATATCTTCCCCAAATGTAATCCGTGCATCATTAAGTAAACCCCACTGACGTCCCGCTGATAGTGAGTGGGACCAAAAAACCACATCTTGGATCTTTTCGCGTTCATATAAAGACATGCTCTTAATCCATAGATGCAATACCACGGAGCGTTGTAAATGACGAAAGACATTCCACGACAAGGCATCTTCGCTATTGTCACGCGCAATGCGCGATTCACGTTTACTTCTCTTTACGTTTTCAAGGAGGCTCAGCTCAGCGGAACTACGATCAAGAATATTGTGTGCTTCGGAAGGGTATTGGAAAGTAGACGGTGAAATGCATAGGTGGTGTCGTGGACACCGATATTGGTTCTGGCAGGTAAAGAAACCCCGTTGACGCCGAACCTTCTCAGGGCACCCCCGAACGGGGCACGCGACCTGTTCTTCTGTAACCAGGATTGTCTCCTTCAAGTCATCATAACCTAACAGAGGTAGGCACCCGGTTTTGTCAAACAGTTTGGCATCCGTGGAACTCCGCCATGAATTTCGGTCATCAATCATCGTTTCCATATCCTTTTTTCTCATGTCGAACGCCTCGAATCAAGCGTTCAGAAAGGCACGTCCGCGGGCCTTTCTGAATCGCCTGCATTCGATTGTTGGCGATTCTGTTCTTGCTGTTTTCGAGCCTTCCGCTCAGCTTGCTTTCGTTCCTTCTCCTTCACCATTCGCTCGACCGACCTGATGTTCTCCGGGCGATCCTTCTTGAAACGCTTCCTGTACAAGGACTCGATGAAGTCGGGCAGGGGCTCCTTCCAGGGCTCTTGCTTGTGGTTCGCCACCTTGCCGAATTTCTTTGGATTCATCCCAAGCTCCCGGGCCATTTGGATGTGCATGTCTGATAAGTGGAAGCGAGTCCGTGCATCGATCCACGGCTGACACTTGGGAGAGAGTTTCTTCTGCTTTGCCTTCATTCTTCCCGCGGTCACAGGTCCATAGTTGCTTCCGTTATTTGGCTCTGCCCAAGCTCTGTCAGAAGGACCTCACCCATGGTCCTCTCCCCACAGAGGGGGCAGACGATGGGCTTCTCAAAATCCGGACGCATTGTTGTCGCGTTGATCCCGATCTTCCCCATCTCGCAATCGAATTCCTTCTGACACTTTTTGCATTCGAAATTGATCTTCATTGGACCCCCATCATTCTCGTCTATCGCCAACGAAAAGCTCACCAGCGCGCGGAAAGAATAGCGCGCAGCTACGAAATCTTCGAATTGACGCCACGCTTCTTCGCGTCTGGTGAAGTGAGAGGTTCTACCTTTCTCTTCCTTCTCGGATAATGTCTACTATTTCTTGTGTTGTTATTTTCGCTTTAATTGTCGGAACGTCTAAAGGCGAGGAAGCGATTTTTTCTGGAACCAGAGAGAAGGTTCTTCCGTCCTTCCTCCGAATTAAAACTTTCCCTGTATTTTCAGCTTGCTCAAGGACTAAAGCAAGTTTTTGACGGGCTTCGGAATATGTATAAACTCGCATTTTAAACCTCCATGGTTTGAATATTGAGGTTTTGAGCAAATGCCTTCAGCCTCTGATCCAACGTCAATAACGGTGCCTTATATCTGATAGCACAATCCAGAAAATAAGCATCGTATGCGTAAATATTGGACTGATTTGACAATTTTAGAGCCATAACAAAATCCGGTTCAATATACCGAAGGGGGATACTTTTAAAGATCGATAGCCCCTTTTCAGCTTCCTCAAGTGTCAATCTTTTTTGTTTGAACATCGCTGAAAAGGCGTTGCAGATTTCCCAGGGAATCGATCCGGGACCAATAAGTGTATTTCCTGTTGTAGCTTCGATAATTCTTTTACGTTCAGGTTCACCAACAATCACCGAAATTAACGCAGATGTGTCAATGACAATATCCATTTTTTTCTCCGGAATTTATAGATATGACAATTGTACAACAGATTAATGCTTTGTCAAGATTAAAAGGTAGAACGACGAATTCAGCGAGCGCGACGGCACAGCCTGCGCGCTGCCACGGACTCTACGAGATACTGCGCCGGCCCTTCGCGTCCGCTGGAATGAAAGGTTGTGCTGTGCATCAGTAAAATTTATATCCCATTTTGCTCCAATAGTGCCAATCTTCAACTGCTTCAATAGTCTCTGCTGACGTTTCACTGATGGGAGTAAGCTGGGATAGTGGAACTGCTAAACCATCCCTTTCCCATCGCATAGTAACAAACATTTCTCTCTCACATTCTTCCTCAGGAGCCATTCCTATGACATCAACCTCATCTTTGATAAGCAGCGGTGAGATGGCTCGTTTTTCATTGCATATTGCTGTAAAAGGGAAATGAAGTTTGTCCTCAAGGTAATAATACCAACCCATGGCCTGTTCTTCAGGGCCGTTTGCATCAACAATGATTTCCATCCCGATGCGATCCTCACGTTCTTTATCCTTTTTTGGTTTTTTCATGACCATGTCTCACCTTATGGAATTGAGATTAAGGGCACAACGAAAAGCTGAGGGGCTATAAGGGACGTATTGAACTTATAAACTTAATTGTCAGTTAGTGAATAATTATTTGCCTTTGCAAGCCTCTCGCCCCGTATTACCGCTTTGCTAATAGCTGTTACCGTTAAGTCCAGTCGGCGGGATAGCGAAATCATTGTGACACCCAGTTCCCTGACTGCCCAATAGCATAAAAGGCTGCGAGCTTGAACAATTTCACGGTACCTCCCGGCAGCCCATACTGTCTCCGTCTCGACCCCTAAGACTTCCGCTACTCTTGACGCCACCTTGGGTAAGGTAAATCCCCGGGCTTGAAGATCATATCGCCTTTCCTTTGCTTCGTTGGCTGCCTTAAGCACGCTCTCAACAAAATCCCCATCGCCCAAAATCCGCTCGTCGCCTTTCTCAAAAACCTTTGCCGCTCGAAGCGCCTTTAAAGCAGCCCATCCCCCCACACTGCGAACAAGCCCCCCACCTGTAAGATCCTTTCGTTTTACCTGGTCAATCCCTTTATTGACAAATTGCCGGTAAGTCTGCCGGGCAGTGCCGGACTTTTCACCAAAAAGCTTTAGAACCTTATCCGTATTCTGCCAGTCGTGGTTTGTCTTTGCCATCAAAACACTGTGACCACTGTATGAATACCTGTCCAGTGCCTTTAAATCAGGCACAAGTCCGGCTCGAAGCGGGTTGAGACATCTGATATAAAGACGAAGAGTACTCGCATTCACTTTTTCGATCTGTTGGAGAAGTTTTTTCTTGACAACCGAAGGCCATATAGATGTTGGCATTTCTGATTATTTGACTAATCTATCCAGCAAGATATCTTCGACATTCCGCCTTGCATCGATAACGGATAAAACAAAAACAGTGGTATCTGATATCCTGTAAATAATTCGCCAAGGTGCGACGACCAATTCTCGATAGATGTGTATACCTTGATCTTGTAGCTCTGGCACAATTCGACCACGTTCAGGTAAGGTATATAGGTTTGACGCTTTTTGCTTTATTTTTTTCAGTATTTGTAACGCATTGCCTGGACTATCAATCGCAATATGATCAATAATTTGTTTTAGATCCCGTTGTGCAATAGCCGCCCAATTAACATGGTACTTTCTGTTCATTTATGGCATTTCTTTCAATGCATTCTCGATATCATTAAAAACATCTTCCTGCGACTTGGTTTTGCCACCCCTGATATCTGCTTCCCCTTCCGACAGAAGTTTCAAAATACCGATAGCATTGCGCATATTTTCATAACTTTTGGGATCTTGTAGTACAGCCCTTGGTTCACCGTTTTGGGTAATTATCACAGGGCGATGCGTTTCATTAATTTGGTTAAGCAAATCGGCTGCCCGTGATTTCAAATAAGTTACCGGTTTGATATCATTTGTAATATTCATAATTTTTCACCTCCAGTCCGTGTATAGTACCAAATTCAGACCGAATGTCAAGCTTTTATGCCAACGCCCGGCTTAACTTGGGCGCGTTTTTCAGCGCATCAAGTTAAAGCCGTTGTGGCATCTAACGGCGTACCGGCCATCCAGATACAGGCGATACCCCGGCACAAGCGGTTGAGTACCACTGAAGGATACCTGCATCAGTTGGATGATTTGAAACCGGCCCTGCGGGTGCTTTCCAGAAACAAAAAGCCGTCTGAAAAGCCGTCAGCCTCACAAACAGTAAAAACAAAAATCCGGGTGGTCAAATAACCATCCGGATTAATGATAATAAATGGCGGGAGCGACGGGACTCGAACCCGCGACCTCCGGCGTGACAGGAGGCCGCTGCCGCCTGGCGTTTGTTCTTCACTTCACAAGGGGATTTCTATGGTATCCCCCATTTTCAAGTTGAAAAGCTTGCCTTTGCACCCGACCTGTATCGGCCCGGAAGCGCAAGGGAATGTATGCACTTTGATCCTTTGGGGGGTTACTTCAACCGAAAGGGAATGCCCGCGATAACGCATGTGCATATGAAGTCTTCTGAGTTCCTTGGGCAGAACCGGGTTAAGCCACAAGACCTGATCGCGGACCTCTAAGCCTGTGTAGCCTCTTTGAAGGATATCTATAACGCCGGTCATGGCACCGAGGTGAATGCCTTCCGGTGTTGTCCCCCCCTGAATGTCCGACACATCACTTTGAAGTGCAGTAGTAAAGCATTCCCAGGAGTGCACCCTGTCAGAGCGCGCCAGTACCCACGCGTGCACCACGCGGCTCAAAGTCGACCCATGCGAGGTTCGCTTGAGATAATAGTCAATGTTTATAGGGATGGTCTCATATTCGAACGGATAACCAAGCTGTTGAAAAAGCCCGCTGAGCTCCTCTGATGAAAACAGAAAAAAAAGCATGAGAACATCGGCCTGTTTGGATGCTTTGTACCGATTGGGTGTGTCGCCTTGCGCCTCCAGAATCCGGTCCAGGCGCTGAATATCCTTATATTTTTTTCGGTACCCCTTCCAGTCGAACTCCTCCAACCGGTCATAGCCTTCAAATTGGCTGATGATGCCGTTATCGTGAAACACGATGCGCATCTTTCGGCTGATGTCACGCCAGCGCGCTTTCTCTTCATCGAGCACCCCCAATCGCGCGCACAGATCCCTGGATTCAACTTCCGCCAGGAGGTCAAAGAGTTCAATCGCACGACTCAATACCCATACCGCCATTATATTGGTATAGGCGTTATTATTCAGGCCCGGTTTTTCAGTGCCGGGATAGCGGTCATGATATTCGTCCGGGCCCATGACGCCCAGGATCTCATACCGGTCAAGATCAGGATTGTAAGTCGAGACGCTTTCCCAGAAGCGGGCAATCTCCAAAAACATTTCCGCCCCATAGAACGACAGAAATTCCATGTCCCCCGTAACCTGGAAGTACTGCCAGATGTTATAGGCGATCGCTGCGTTTACATGGCGTTGCAGATGTGAATTGTCCGGAAGCCAACGTCCCGACTGCGGATTGAGATGAATCTGCTGGGTTTCCTCGCGCCCGTTGCTGGCACTTTGCCACGGATAGAGCGCACCTCGCCGGCCCTCCTTTTTGGCGGCGGCACGGGCCTCACCCAGACGTCGATAACGGTACATCAGCAGGGCCCGCGTGATTTCAGGAACACGGAAATTAAAGAAAGGAAAAATATACAGCTCGTCCCAGAAAATATGTCCCCGATAGGCTTCACCATGCCAGCCCCGCGAGGGCACGCCGACGTCAAGATCTATGGTATGCATCGATGTTGTCTGTAAAGCATGGAACATATACAGGTGCAAAACCAGACCGGCGTTGTCGCCGATGTCTGGATCGCGCGATATGGATCTTGAGTCGTCCCGGGTTCTTTGACTTTCCGGCTGCCGGAACTCGATTTCAAAACGGCGCCACAGTTGTTCCCAGGCCAGGCAGTGGGTTTTTAAAAGGGCATTGAAGGAGCCGGCGCTTTCGACTGCTTTTCCGGCTTCCAAATTCCACTCGGAAATCCCCCGATCCCGGGATGTGAAAAGGGAAACCACTTTTTCCAAAACGATTGTTTCGCCCTTTGTAACATCCACGGTGAGTTCCTGGGCGATATAGCCGGGCTCTTCAATAATATGCCGGCTAACGGAAAGAGGGCCTTTTTTATTGAGAACGCGAGTTTTTGCGGCCTGAACCAAATGAAGCTTGGACTGATGGGTCCGAACTTCCAGATAGATGACGTCGCTGTTAAACGAACCTGCATTCAGGGGCTCCAGATGCCGGTTGTTGAGACTTTGATAACGTTTTACACCGGCATTGACTACGCGACCGTCCAAGGCGGATCGGATCGTCACCGCTCCCGACCAGTTTTCAGCGGTCAAAACGGTTTCCTGCGCGGCAAGGTGCGGGTCACCCATATGGACCAGGCGACGGCAGGTCATGCTGGTTTCTCTTTCCTGCCTGTCACGGAAACGGATGGTGCGCGATAATACGCCTTTTCGTATATCCAGCTCCTGGCGATAGGAGAGAATTTCAACCGTCATCAGGCTAAACCAGCTTCCGTCGTCTATGCGGAAATTAAGCGGCAGCCAGTTGGGCAGGTTTACAAGGTCTTCATTTTCAATTACCCGTCCGGCGATCTCTGTGGAAAGCCGGTTATAGCCGCCGGCAAGGTAGGTTCCGGGGTAGTGGATCGCATCGGCTTGCGCTTCCGATCCGGCGCCCCTGGTGGCAAAGTAGCCGTTGCCAAGGGTGCACAAAGCCTCCCGCAAACTTTCCTTTTCAGGGTCGAACCCGTCATAAATGAATATCCAATCGTTCATCAGGTTCCTCCTTTAAGTATCGAAATAAGCGATCTAAGAAAGTCCATGACTTCGCCGGGATCATTCAGGACATATCGGGCCGCCGTAAGCGGTTGATTATCCGTGGCGCCGGCGTGTCTCACAAGGATTCCGATGCCCCGGTCTATGAGCACGTTGAAGGCATCTTCATCCGTGGTATCATCACCGATATATAAGGGCAGCACATCCGGCTGCTTCAACCCCAGATGTTCAAGCAGCCAAAGCAAGGCTTTGCCCTTGTGCCAATCGATTTTAGGCTGAAGCTCATAAACTTTCTTTCCGTGCCCTTTGCGCAGCCGATTGTGATCTGCCAGCACCTGATCGACAGCGGTCTCAACAGCTTCCGCTTCTTGCGCAGCTACCCGGCGGTAATGAACAGCAATGGAGAATTTCTTGCGCTCAATAAGGACGCCGGCGATGGCGTGCAACCGATTCCTGAGGGCCTGCTCAGCACTGCTGAGTACCGGCAGAAAATCGACCCCCTGCTGAGATTGCATATGTTGTCCTCGCGGACCCGCAATGTCGAAGCCATGACTGCCCGCATAGAATATATTGTCAATTCCCACCAGATTCCGCACATCCTGCAGGTCTCTTCCGCTTATCACTGCTACCTGGCAGTAAGTTGCCAGAGCGCTTACCGTTTCGCGGACATCATCAGACAAAACCGCCAGTTCGGGACGTTCCACAATCGGCGTCAAGGTGCCGTCATAGTCCAGAAAAACGAATATAGGCTGGCCGGCCATCAATTGTCTGATCTCATCCATGGATTTCAGAGCGGAAGGCAAAATTCCTCCACTTTCTTTACGCGCGTTTAAACGATTGTCCACTGAAATCTGCGAGAAGTTGCCGATCACAATTTCGGCCCCACTGGCTTTAAGCGATGCGGACTGACCGATTCGATCCACTCCGATAACGCAGCCGAAATTTCCCTGCCGGCCTGCTTGCACGCCGGCGATGGCATCTTCAACAACGATAGCGCGAGCGGGGGTAACGCCCAGCCGTCGTGCGGCTTCGAGGAAAATATCCGGCGCAGGTTTTCCCTTCAAGTTCAGATTGTGCGAATCCACACCATCCACCTTGACATCAAACAGGTCATAAATCTTTGCTGCCTTCAAGACCGCGGCACAGTTCTTACTCGAAGATACAATCGCTGTTTTGATTCCCGCTGCTTTTAACTTGTAAATGAGCTTAATTGAAAGCTCATAACTCTCCACACCGTTTTTTTCCAAATATTCATGCAGGAAGATGTTCTTTCGATTGCCAAGCCCGCAAATAGTCTCTTTATCGGAGGGATCATCCGGTGTGCCGTAAGGAAGCTCTATCCCTCTGGAGGCGAGAAAGTTCTTGACCCCTTCGTAACGCGGTCTGCCGTCCACATATTTTCGGTAATCGTTCTTACTGTCAAACGGTTTAAAGGATCCGCCTTGGAGCGCCGCGCTTTTCTTAAGGTATTCATCAAACAGCTTCTTCCAGGATGCCGCATGAACCTTAGCGGTTTTGGTGACGACGCCGTCCAGGTCAAAAAGGACTGCGTCAAATGATGATTTCGAGATAATAAAACCCGGCTTTTTTTTTCTAATCATATTAACCCCTCCGTCTCAAAAAATATTTCTCCTACGACGAGTACCATGAATTATCTAAAACCTATTACGATTATGACCGGATTTTTGGACTTAAATTTTATGAGGAATACACCCTGCCAGGTCTTTATATATAAGGGTTTATGAGCTTATGGCTGTGCAATCCCTTATAAAACATAGGTTATATGTGTGAGAATGTCAAATTGCTGATTTTACAAAGCGCAGCAGGTAGAAACCCGACGTTGGGGATTTAGGTTCCAACTTGACCGCAGTCTTGTAATAGTAAAGACATGAAGTAGAAATCCCTCATAGTCTCCCTTTGGCAAAGGGAGGATTAATTCCCCTCTTTGAAAAGAGGGGCAAG
>JAUYIZ010000023.1 GCA_030688615.1 Desulfobacterales bacterium
CGGGCGAGAACACCCGTGCCGCCGCACGTGCCATTTCCGAGCAAGCAAAAACCGTAAGTCCGAAGGGTGCCGCCAGACTTCAATCCCAGGCCCTTTCGCATGTGATCGAACTTAATCAGCAGAATCAAGAAGCCATGGCAAAGCTGATCGAGCTCGAGGCCACGCAGATTGAACAAGTATCAAGAGAAGAGAAACGGCTTGAGCGGGAAAGAATCAAATATATGGACGACGCCAAATGGTATCTTCAAACCTTTCTGAATTCTGGAGTCTAAAGCGTGCCGACTGATCAATTTTTGTTTACCAATGTGCTTCAAATACCGGATCTTTTTGCCGCGCCATATGAAACCACGGCGCGTATCGCATTCATCCTTTTCTCCATTATGTTTATTGCTTCCGTCCTTCATGAAAATATGGAGGCGCTGCGGGGAAAATCCGATTACATCGGCCTTTTTATGCGGGCGATCCTTGTTATTTGTCTCCTGCTCATTTATGAGCGCTTCTTCGTGTGGGTTGTTTACGGAATGGATCTTTTGGCGAAAGCCATCCTTTCTCAAGAGGAATTCAAGCAGGTGATCCAGGCCGTCTTTCACGAGATCGGTCAAAAAAAGGATTTCGGCGTGCTCAAATTCTTTTCTGTGATTACGGTTCTCAATTTTGTGACTTATGCGGTTGCGCTGGCTTTGCTGGGGGTGCTGTCCTGGTTAAGGTTCATGTTTCTGGCACTCCTCTATGTCTTGGGCCCGGTCCTTATCGGAACCGGCGTCTACAAGGCCACATCGCAGGGAATCGCTTTCTGGTTAAAGAGTCTTGTTTCTGTTGCATCCTGGACCGTGGTGCTATCCATTCTCATGAAGGTTATCTCCACTATGAATATTACTTCGATCTACCTTCCCAAGGAGACGAATTCTGCGGCCATTTTTGCGGCCAATATCTTATTTATTTTGCTCTTTATCTCCGTGCCGCTTATCGCACATCAGATTACGAACAGGGGCAGCCTCAGCGGGTTGGGCTCGGCCGTGATCGGAATAGGGACGGCATTTGTCACACGCACCATCATAACGAACGTCACAAGACGGCCTGATGCGAGGCACGGAAATTCATCCATGACAGGAGGCGGGGCCGCAACCCCGGGTTATAAATGAAGACCCGATTTCAAGAGCGCCTTGAAAAGATGAACCGGCGATTTTATGAGGTCTTCGGGGATCTGGAGGCGCAAGCTCAGTTTCTGAAATTCACGACCCTCGTCCTTTTGATTCTGCTGCTTTTATCCATGCTGGGGGCGTTCTTATTGGCCAGAAAACCGCCGGTTGTGATCCGGGTAACGGAAGTGGGTAAAGCAGAAGCGGTTCGTGATCTTGACACAAGCAATATGCCACAGACGTCCGAAATCCTTTATTTCGCCAGGTCATTTGTGAAGAGGTATTCGGAATACAACTCTTATACGCTTGCAAGGGATATAGCCGTCGCGATGAACCTTATGACTCCTAAATATCAGAAGGCTGCGCGGCGGGATCTGGTGGAGTCCGGCCTCCTGGCGAAGATCAAGGAGGCTGAATTAAATGTGCTCATCGAATTCAAAGAGGAAAAGGTGGAGCGCGATACACCGGACCATGCACTTGTTTCCTTGATCGGTGTCAAATCGATTACCAGCTATAAGAATCCAAATTACCGGGAGTCTAATCTTTTTAAAGCGTCTCTTGTCCTTATTAAGGTATCGCGGAGCATCGAAGCGCCTTCAGGACTGCTGGTCGAGAATTACAGCGAGATGGTTCTAAACAAACTTGAGGAGGCAAAATGAGTTACCGAAAGTGGGCGTATATCGCGATGCTTGCCGTCACTGTGTCGTCGCTGGGAGGAGAGAAGGCATGGGCAAATGAGGCAGCGAGCAGCCAGACGGTTTCATCCGAATTAAACACCCGGCGGCATTTCAACAAGTTGAAACGGTCCTCCGAGAATATCTACAAGGTGACGATGCGCTCAGGTGTCGTGTTCCGCCTCCAGACCGCCTTGGGGTATGTTTCGACGATCGACCTTCCGGAAAAGGCACTCAAAGTATTTGTCGGAGATCAGGAACTCTTCAAGGTCGAAGTCTACGAGAAACAGGTACTGATCAAACCGATCACAGACGAAGCGGATGCCCAGTCTAATCTCGTGATCGTGACGAATTCAGGGCGTCTTGCCTTCGACGTTTCAGTGGGACCGCCTTCGACTGCGGATTTTGTGCTGGATTTCAGATTGCCCCAAGATGACAGCATGCTCGTTCGTAATGCGTTCGAAGAAAAAGTTGAACAAAAGGCGAAGGAGCTCGAAGGCGAGTATCGGAAAAAAGAGGAGAAACTCGAAGACAAGGCAGAGAAGATGGCGGATCAGAAACTGAAAGAGGAAATTAGTTCGGCAGTCAAGTCCGTACCGCTGAAAGCCTCGAATGTTGAAGATGGGATTCAAGTTAATCTGCTTTCGCTCTCACAAGTTGGGGGCAAAGCCTATTTGCGGTTTTCCATTTTGAACTATTCAACGAATCCTTATCGTGTCTTAAAGGCATTGATAGGCGCTATTTCAGAGGAAAGAAGATTCCTGAAGAAAAGAGAGACGGGATTTGTCGAATTTCCTGCGGATCTGACGCTTGCGGAGGCCATTGAGCCTGACAGCTACGTTTATGGACTTCTCACATTTGACTTCAGGGTGTTAGGCAAGAAGGAGAAGGCTGTTTTCCGATTGCTGGAAGATGGGGGCGGCCGCCAGATCGAGATCAAGGATTTCAAGTGGTTTGAGTGAGGTAGAAGATGGCGACTGAAGATATAGAAAAAAAGGATCAGAAGATCGACCCGCCCGAGCGGGAATATTTTGATGAGCTTACGGCTAAAGAGAACACCCGGTTCATTGTTCACGACTTTTTTGCGCAACCCTGGCTGCGATGGACTCTGGTGATCCTTTTACCGCTTGTTCTTGGATTTCTATTTTTTAAGCCTCAACCCAAGGCAAGCCGACGGCAACCGGCAGCTCTGCCATCGTTAAAGGGGGAAGTGATAACCCGCGAATCGCTGGATCGGGCTATCGCCATTACACAAAAGGACAGCGATACGGAAGTTCAACGGAGACGCCAGGCGGGCGCGAGTGACAAAAAACGAGACTTCAAGTCCGGCATGGCAGTCTTTGTATTCGAGAAACCGGACAGAACGGATGAAAGCACAGGGGTTACGAATATGCGCGTGCGTGAGACGGACCATAAGATCGGAATCCCGTCAGGCACGAATATCCCGGCTCTTTTGGAAAATCGGATATTCAGTTTCAACGTTGCGGCTCCTGTGATCGCTATCGTCGCTAAGGATTTCCTTTGGAAGGGAGAAATCGCAGTGCCTGAGGGATCTAAATTCCTGGGCGAGGCCAGCGTTCTCAAAACGCTTGATCGCATTAATGTCCGCTTCGATCTCCTTGTATTGCCGGATGGCACAGAGCGGCGGATTCATGGCATTGCTCTCGCAAGCGACGGGGCCGGCGGGATCAAGGGTAAGGTCGAGAAGCACGGTGATATCAAGATTCTGAAAGCGATCGGTGAGACGCTTCTCGGAGGAGCATCACTCTTTGTGGGAGGGACACGACGGGATCCCTTCAGCTTGGAGGATCAAATGAGGCTTAACCTGTCGCAGAATTTAACCAATCAGGCGGCGCAGGATTTGCGGAGCATTCGCGTAGAAAAATCAGTGACTGCGGAAGCGTATACCCCCATTCAGATGCTTTTGCTGGAAGCAATTTAAAAGGAGGAAACAACAATGGAAAGAAAAGGAAGAAGACGGTGGAACTTGAAAGAAATAGAAGTCGCGCATGTGATCCCTATCCGCGAAGGCGAAGAAATACGGTTCTCGGTAATCGAGCTCGACGGCAAGCCGCGTGCGGATATTCGGTATTTCGCCCAGTGGGGCGGTGTAGACGAGATGCAGGCGACGACACGCGGAATTATCGTGAATCCCGAGAAATTCGATGATGTTGTGGAGGGTGTTGCGAAACTTAGGGCTCGGGTGCAGCAGAGCGGCGAGCGACGGTAAAAACTAAATCCAGCAAAGATGAGGGGTCTATGAAAAGAAGCTTTAAGGCGAGGGTGGCTGTATGTGTCATCACGATAGCGCTGCAGATGATCAGCCGGCCGCTCCTCGGATCACCCATAGCACATGAAATTCCGGTTTCCGACTTCGGCAGCCTGTTGACGCTCGACGAGGCGGTCCAACGGACGATCAAGGACGATGCCAGCCTCAAACAAGCCAGAGAGCGGCTCATGAAAGAAGAGGCGTTATACAAAGGGAAGCTCGCCGAGTTCCTTCCGAAGCTTGGAAGCGAGGGATTTCAAGGTTTGGCGACGGGTAACAGGCAGTCTTTGACTTTCTTTGATACCTATGTGGAACAACCGATTTTCCTGGGTGGTAAATCCGTGGCAGAAAAAAGGAAGCAAAGAGCGCGGGTAGAAAATGAGTCATTGCAGCTGGAACAGGTAAAGTCAGAGGTGGAATTGAGTGTGCGGATTCTCTACGTCGAGCTGCTGAAAGAGAAGGAACTTACCCGTATCGCTCAAGGAGAAGTCATCGAGCTTGGCCGGCATTTAGAGAGGACCCAAAACTTGTATGAACGCGAGGCTGTCCCGCGCTTCGAGGTTTTGCGGGCGGAGAGCCTTCTCCAAGGTGCCAAACATGCCCTGGTGAAACACAAAGAGACGTATGACTATCTTTCGGCGGTTCTACGCGAAACTATCGGGCTCGGAGAGAGCGAAACGATTGAGATGGAGCCATTGGGTGAGATTACTGAGATCGAGCCAGATTTCGGTGCTTATCTGGCGTCTGCACGGCTGAACGATCCCATTTACAAAATCAAACAACTCGAGATAGAAGAAAAAAAGCAGGAAAAAAGAATCCTGGAAGCGGAACGTTATCCCCATATCAGTTTGGCCGCTAAGTGGAATCTCTATAAAGATGTCTTTGTGGATACAAACCGTTTTGTCGTGGGTTTGGCCGCCAAGTGGAATATCTGGGATTTTGGCCGGCTAGGGTCCGAGATCAAGGCAAAAGACCACGAAATGGAAGAAGCAAAATGGGCCGGGACCGTGGAAATCCGGCGAAAGGAAAAAGAGTTGAGACGCTTATATCACGAAGCCCGGTCGGCGCGTGAAAAGATCCGGCTTCATGAAACCCTGCGCCGCGAAAGGGAGGAAGAGTACAAGAATGAAAAGGTCATGCATATAGCCGGTCAAAAGGGAACGAATGAGATTCTGGACGTCTGGATTTCCCGTGAAGCGGCGCGGATGGATTGGGTCAAGGCGGTGAGTGAATACAGGTCCATCATGGCCCGGCTGGCAGAGGGGGCAGGGCAGCTATGAAGACAGAGCAAAAGACCTGCTTGTTTCTCACCTCTGTCTTGAGTTTCACCCTTGCCGTGTCCGGCGTGATTCTTACGACGATTATTTTTACGAAGGCGACGGCCCTTTTGAGTTGGCTTTGGATACTTGGGTTCACTTTTCTGTTCTTTAACGTTTCCTATCTGTTTCACTTGAGCGTGGCCTATTTTTTCATCAAACCGCATACGCTTCATGAGATGTTTGTCAAAAAAATTCCAAAGGTCGCCATCGTTTATCCGGTCCGCAACGAGGATCATGGGCTCTATGAACGGATCGATTACTCCCTCGGGAATAATTTATTACCGCAACTCGATCTTTTGATTTTGTCGGATTCAGATCAAGGCTATGAATCAAAAGAGATGGATCTGGTGATGCGCTTGAAAGAGAAATATGGTGAAAGGGTTCATTATCGAAGGAGACCGCTGCCGGTCGAAAGGAAACAGGGGAATATCAAGGAATTCCTCACGGTTCATCCCGAGTATCAATATATCTATGTCGCCGATGCCGACGGCATGGTGCCCCGCAAAGCGGTCCTGAGATTGCTCAGAAAAGCAGAACATCCCGACAACCAGGATATAGCCGTTTTTCAATGCTCTATCCGCATCGCTCACGCAACCAGTTGGTATGCACGATTTGAAAGAATAGGAACCTGTCTCACACAAAGATTCAACTTCACGGTTTTACAGGCGATCTTCAGGCGATCGATTTCTTTCGGCCATCATCAACTGGTTCGAACAGAACCTTTTTCAAAGGTCGAACTGCCTCTCGGGCTTCTTTCGCATGACAATTGGGATACGGTTTTGCTCGACCAAATGGGTTATCGGGTCGTCTTTTGCCATGACGTATGTGCATTTGACGAGGCGCCATCGAACTATCTGGAATCCCGAGCGCGTACCGGCCGGTGGATACAAGGCACCTTGCAAGGCTGGCCGCTTGTCTTCAAAAAGGGGATCAGTCCGGCTTCGCGTTTCCTGGCCTTTTACGGGATTTATCTCTATTTCGCCGACATCATCTTTTTTCTCTGGGCGATTTTAGGCGTGATGGCCCATTCGGCTCCTATGGGAGAACTGATCCATTTTGAAATCGATTCCATATGGCTGGGATTGTTTACAAACAGCATCTTGAAATGGGTGCTTTTGTTCAGCCTGGGGGTGATCTTATTCCATAAGCTCGTGATTGTCCGCAGCTGGAAGGATCTCAGGGAATATCTATACGAACTATTTTTTTCAACCCTCGTCATTCTCAATAACTTTATTTATGTCCCCCTGGCGATTGTGGCGTTGCCTTTCAAAAGGCTTCACTGGCTTCCGATGAAAAAGAATCCTTTCGAGGGGATGAGCTTCTCAAGGTCGCTCAAAAGCCTTTGGCCCGGGACATGTTTCGGAATCATCGGCTTCTATTTCTGCACTCAAGAAACCCCTTATTTTGTTTGGCAGGCTTCGCCGATCTTAACCAGCCTGATACTGTCCATCCCGCTGGTCTATCTTACGGCAAAGTCTGTCCCTGAAAGGGCGAGAATCTGGATTTGAAGAAAAAGGAGAACCTTATGACGGATAAAACGAAGACGGCAATAAAGGATCGAGAAGCATTGGGGGCGACGGAGGAGCCTTCCCTTTTTTTTAAAGAGCGGCCCCGGCCACGAAAGCGGTTCAAAGCCGCCTTGGTGGTATCGATCATAGCGATGGCATGGGCGTTCTGGCCAAAAGGGGGCATCGAAGGGGTTGCGGTTTTAAAAGCCGAACGGATCGCGCAACTTGGTCTGACAAGCTCGGGAATTCTCGAAGCTATTTTTTTTAAGGAGGGGGATTCCGTGAGCAACGGCGATTTGCTGGCCCGATTCAGAAATCCCGATCTCGAAAAAGAATATGCCGGGAAGAAAGTTGCCTTGGATATTCTGACTCATGAAGTGACCCGCCTCCAAAAAAAGAAAGAGTTTCTTGTTAAAGAAAAGCAGCGAAAGACGCTCTTGTTCGAAAACGGTGCTATCGGCCTTGTCGAGCTCGAGCTTACAGATCTCGATCTGGGACAGACGGTCGAAGAGATCGCAATGAAGGAAAAGAAAAGGACTTCACAGGAAGAAGAGCTCACCTTTTTGAAAAGCAGGGTCGAGTCTCTCGAACTTAAAGCCCCGTTTTCCGGTGTTCTGTTGAATGATCCCCGCCAGCGAATCGGAAACTTCCTCAGGGGCGGCGATTTTATCTTGGAACTGGTTGATCCATCCAGCTTTTATCTGGAATTACCGGTAAACGAAAAAGAGGTGGATCGATTAAGCATAGGCAATAGGGTCGGCGCACGATTTCATGCCTTTCCCACGAAAACTATTTCAGGAAAGATTTCGAGACTTGGCCCAAAGACCGAGGAAGAAGTAGAGAAAGTCTTCAAAATCAGGCATGTCATTCCAGTCGAAATTCACTTGGATGAGATTCCGACCGCTGCGAAATACGGAATGAGGGCATGGGTTCGAATCAAGGCACAAAAGAGCGGGATCGGGAAAGCAGAAAAGATCATACCGGATCAGCCTATTGAAACCAACCAGAAGAAGCCTGTGATAGAGGTGCCCTTAATTGGAAAATGAATTCGCCTTACTCATCAGGGAAGTTGGGGCCGGCAGAACACCAAAGGATCCTCGCCGGATTTTGAAGACGATTCTGATGGAAGAAGATACGGGGCAGTTCATGCTACTTAAGCTTCTATGTATAAAATGGAATCGAGGGATCAGATATGAAGGGCGGCGCAATGCATTCTATGAGTCCTCAACCCAGTGTGCCGATATGGATGCCTCTTTATGAAGAAAGGAACGAAGAAAAAAGCCCGCAATGCGAAGACAGAAATGTCGCGTGCACGCATAATCGCGCAACCAGTTCAAACTCTGGAGGGTTATCAAAATATCCTTCGGGATGTGCGCGGAATCCTGGACAGAGCAGCTCGCCTTGCCTATAAGGCGGTCAATCATGCCCGAATAACCGCATATTGGGAAGTAGGTTGGCGAATGGTACGCGGTGAGCTTGAGAACAAAGGACGCGCCAATTACGGGGCCCGCCTTGTGGCCAATATGGCCAAGGATTTGGGGATCTCGCGGTATGAGCTTGCCCGCATGATGGATTTCTATCGCACCTATCCAATTGTTGCGACGGTGCCGCAACAATTGAGCTGGTCACACATACGAGAACTATTACCCCTGGTGGAAGAGAAACGGAAGTTTTACGAATTAAAGGCAGTCGATGAAAAATGGAGTGTTATCGAATTGAGGCGGTCGATCCGGCGGAACCTTTATGAACAATTCAAGAAAGACCATCGTGCTATTCCGGTCAAAAAGCTTCCGTCTCTACCTGCAAGCGAGGGCATTTTCAAGGAAAGATACCATTTTGATTTTCTTGATCTAAACCGGGATTTCAGCGAACGCGAGCTGGAAGACGCTTTATGCGAACGGGCAATCCAGGTCCTGACGGAACTTGGAAAACATTTCTCACTTGTCGGAAGACAGGTTAAAATCCTCATTGATGGCAACTGGGAGAGTATAGATTTAGTTTTCTTCCATACAAGAATACATTGTTATATATTGGTGGAGCTCAAGAAGGAGAAATTTAAAAAGGATTTTGTCGGTCAAATGAACGGTTATATCGAGTATTACCGTCATCATGAGGAAACGGAGAAGGATAATCCTACGATTGGCCTCATTCTGTGCAAGAATATTGGCTACGAAGAGGCCGTGTACGCTTTGGGTGGACTTGAAAAGAAAATATTTGTCGCAAAATATCAGGTTAATCTGCCCACAAAGAAGGAACTGACGGCAGAACTGAAAAGCTTGGATGGAGACAGCGCGGAATGATCAAAATACCCAAGAATCTTTTATCACTTTCAGAGGCAGCCAAGAAATATGGGTTCAGCCGTGACTCTCTCAAGGATTATGTGAGAAGGGGGCGCCTTGAGGCTGTGCTCAAGGACGGGCGATACTGGACAACGGATGAAGCGATGAAGCGTTATATGAAGAGCCGGGATTCTGAGAAGATTCCCAAAAGGTACAGAAAAAAGCGTTGATAGTACATCCAATCGGGTGTACACTAAATAAATAAAAAAGCCGGTGAAGCTTTCGAGGGCACTCACCGGCTAGCAAATGGGCAACCAGCGTTCCGCACGCTTTTTATGTCCACCGCTTTTTTTATTGTACCTCCGGGCAAGTGAAATTCAAGGAAAAAAGGAGGTGACAGCCGGTGGCCACAACGGTGCCAGGGACTGCTGACCAATTATTAACATCAGACGAAATAGCGGGCATTTTGAAGATTTCGCTCAATACGGTGCATAACCGTGAATGGCAGAAGCGGAACAAGTGTCCACTGATGAAGATAGGGAGGCGGACATACGCTCTGGAATCGGATTTCTGGAAATGGGTCCGGGAGCGTGGCATGAACGGAGATGAGCAAAACGGCTAAAGTATACCCGGGCATAAGATTTAGGGAAGGCAATAATGCGATAGATAAGCAGGGGCGGTATGTTTGTCAAATTGACTTCTATCCTTATGCGAATAAACGAGTCTATAAGACAATAAAACTCGCCAAGAAATCCTACCGTGAAGCCGCCCAGATACGTGCCCAGTGGATGAGCGAGTATATTAAAAAGCATCCACACCGTGGCCTAGAGGCAAAAAATGAAATATCTTTCAAGGACTTGCGTGTTGTCCTAGAGCAGATGATGAGATCCAGCACGCTTAATAACCGGGCAGAGCCTTGTGCCTATTCGACGATTAATAAAACTCTGAATATTTACGACCGATTCTTTCTGAAATATCTTGGTGAATGTTATCCATCGGTCAAACACATTCATCATCTCCCCAAAGGTGTTTTTCTTGATTACTTAGCCTACAACAAACAACACCAAAAATTAAATTGGCGCACAGAACTGGGGCATTTAAAAGCAATCATTAGCCGTTTGTGGAGGTCAGATTATTGCGATGACCGCATCCACAAAGAAATCCGGACATTGCCAACGCCTAAATTTGAAATCCGGAATAAAACGGTTTTGTCTCTGGAAGAACGAAAGGCAATCCTCCAAGCCATAGAAAAGGATAATTACGAGTATTTCGTAATTACGTATTTGATCGCAAAGTTGGGATGGCGCGTAGGGGAGGTTCTTTCTCTCAAAAAGAAATTAATCCACTGGGAAAACGGTACGCCTGTCGCCATAACGATCGAGAAGGAATACCGGAAGAACCGGAAGGAGTTTACTCTGTGGACAATGGACCGGAAATTAGCGAATGTCATTACCAATTACTTCAACCAGCTTAATGGAAAATCGGAGTTTCTCTTTCCGAACTCAAAAGGCAATAAGATTAAAAAAGAGACTTACAGGAATTACCTGCATCGGATAAGTGAGGCAGTCATTGGGCGGCGTGCCAACCCCCATGAATTCCGCCATTCCTTGATCACGCACCTAAAATCCATGCGGGTACCCAACAAGGACATCATGCAGATCACCGGCCATATGGACGAGCGGGTCCTAAATGACCACTATTCTCATTCCACTGAGTCCGGAAGGCAAGAGGCGCTCAAGCTAAGTGGTATTTAAGAGCAAGAATCAGTGGTGATTTTGACAGAACGGCTTAATGTGACGGGCGTCAATTATTATTTCTCTCGGAAATTCTAATTGTCGCTCATCATTAATGCTTGGAATAAGTGATTTTAAGGTTTTTGAAGCAAAGTCATTAAGGTTATAATAACTGATCATGGCTATGGACAAAGACGAGCTTAGAGAAGCGATAGATGGAATTTTGAGACCAGAACCAGATGAAGATTCTGGTTTACTAGACGAGCTTCCGCCACACGGAAATCTTAACAGCTATCATAAATTGAACTACGGATACTGGAAGCCGTTTGAGTTTGGTTCCTGTTCTGAGTTTAGTCGGGCAGTAGATAGACCTGACGATCCCATAAATCCTATTACGCAATCTATAACTACACCCAGGGACCTCCTGTGGTCGGCGTTGCTTCTTTTTGGTGATAGTATTGTTGTTTATTCCAATGACGGGGAATCTATAAGTCCCCGTGAACCATGGGGTCCGTTTCGATACTATCCATCAATCCTTATGACATTTTGGGCTGGCTTTGAGGCCTATGTACGTATTTACTCTGAGCTTCTGGTACATTTGAAGCCGAGCATTACAGAACCTGAAAAGCAGTTTCTTCTCGAATATGAAGAATATCTAGATAACGGCAGAGTCAAAAAGCGACAGAAGCCTCGTCCGCTGCTGGACCGATATTGGCAGCTCTTAAAAAGCGGTTATGGATTTGAAGCCGATAAGGGCTGTTCTTTTTGGCAAAAAGCTGACCAAGCATACAGAAAGCGGAATGGGTTGGTTCATTATGAGGTTAATTTGGCGCCTGCATTATCGTCAAATGAAGTATGGGGCTGTCTTGAGTCGATTTTACTGCTTTTGATATGGCCGTCATGCACCTTGGGACGAAGTCTAATGGCTAGGCAATATGATTTGTATTATATGCTGGCTGAACTGAAGCCCTTTATTATCAATTTTGAAGAACGTCCTATTCATAAAGGGTGGGCTTTTTCGTCATATCTCTTCCCTTGCTCATTCATTGATGTCGATGAACAGAAATATCCGTCAATGAAAACAAAGTCTGAACGCGGGCCAAAAAAATGAGCGAAGGGAAGTGTGCTGTATCAAAGAAACCAATAATATTTGTAAGTTATGATACTGAGGAACTTGAATTAGCAGATTTTATCAAAGGAGTTCTTCTTCGATGGACCAGTAATCAATGTGAGATATTTGTTGCGAAACGGGACATTCAGCCGGGAGATAACCCGCTTAAGGAAATGATGGAGCGCGCCCTGAAAAATGCGGAAGCTATCATCCCAATTTGTTCAGTTCGTTCAAAGACTTCACCCTGGCTTTGGTGGGAGTCCGCATCTGTGTGGGTCCGGGATAAAAAAGTTTATCCTTTGTTTGTCAATATATCAGCAAATGATTTTGGTCCACCACTGACGCTTATTACTCAGGGGAAATTATATTTTGATGCCGATGAGTTTGGCGAGACATTGAATAGTGTTTGTCGACTATTGAAAATCAGCAAGCCGGAACTTGAATTGACTGGTGATGAAAAGAGCAAATATCAAACATTAAGCGAAGAATACTCTAATACTAGGTCCAAGGCGCACATTGTAGTTCATTACAAGAAATTAAAGATAGCATCGGAATTGCATAAGTGCTCTTTAATATTTGAAGTTGAGAACAATACATCAAAAAAATATGAGGACTTAAGTGTTGAGATAGAATTTCCGAAAGAGTTCATAGAAAAAGAGCAACTGAGTTTGCCAAGCTGGCAGAAACTGTATTCAAGGTCGGGTGTGCCGGCTGATGATCGCCGCTACGTTAAATATGTTTTTGGTGGTTCGCAAGATTCTGCAACTCCTGAATATTCAAATGCGTTATTTCCTGGTAATCGCTTAAGGGTTCTTGGCGAACAAGGTGCTTTATGTAAATTGCATTACGAGATGGATGAGGGAAGATGGGAGAATCGATTCAAATATGAAGTCAGATGGAAAGTGTTTATAAACGGTGAAAAGCCGCTAAAAGGCCAGGTTTTGTTAGACTCACTTCAATGCTTTTAGAAATATATTTGGGCAATTTCATCACAGGGTAAGGTCACAGGAATGGGTATGGAAATAATGAGATGAACAATTCATCAACTAGAGCAAAATGTGTATGTCCTCACTGTGACGAGAAACTGCCCAAACAACCAAAACGGAAAACACGGTGCCCTTCATGTGGCGAAGAAATTTACGTAAGAGCGAAGCAGTCATTGTTTAAGAGAGCGCTCGTGACAAAGGATGAAGCTATTGTATGTGATGAATTACCAATACTCGAAGCATACGGTTACACAGGCGACGATTTTATCCATCGATGGGAAGATCTTTCTCGACAGGCTGGCCAGAATGTTATGCCACTAGATATCTTATGGGGTATTCTCAATGAATTACAGCATAATCTGGCAAAAAAGGGCGATTTGTTCGAGCTTTCGAATTTCTCCTATCATATGGCTATTATTCTTAATAAAGAAGGGAAAAACAGCTATCATTGCCTGCGGTCAGCAGCAATGATGAGGCTCGAGTACTATAAAAAGAGCAAGGAAATCACTAACGTTCAGATTCTGACAGGCAAAGATAAGTCCTGTGAAAATTGCAGGAAGCTGGAAGGAATGATCCTATCTATTAATGATGCGATGATAGATATGCCCATTCCATGCGAAGACTGTTGCTCCCACTTATTTGATAAAGCCCATACTTTTTGTAGATGCCATTATGTTGGGGCGCAAAGAGTATGGTAATTGTATTTCAGCTAATAATGCGTTCAATATAATAATTGTAAGGGAGCTAATGCAAATGGAATTTAGAGGGAAAATTGTGCGAGGGCAAGGCGATCATGCGAAATTAGGAATACCTGGCAAAGGTATGTTGGCACACGCGCCCGCAGATTGGCCAGATATTTTGTATCCTGGCTCTCTAAATGTATTGATTTCTATTGATAATTTACCAAAAGAACTACAGAAGTTAGGAGATGGTACTCACATCCAAAAATTGGATAACGGAATGCTGAAGCCCGCCTTTGTTATTGAGCAAAGAATGATACTTAACAATACTATTGGGCCCAATGAGCGGGTCAAAGGGCGAGGAGATGCTCAGGTCTGGCGAGTAAAGTTAACGGTTGAAAAAAGCAAAGAGTGTCTTAATTGTTGGGTTTTGCGGCGGTTAGATTCTGCTATGACGAGACATATCGAAATAGTAGCGGAAAAATACTTAAGAGGAATCCTGAAATTGAATGATGGAGATGATGTGATAGTTTCTTTTGATGGAGAACATAATGACTGGTAATGCTGAGGATGTGATCATGGATACCGCAAGAGAGGAGTTCTTGTGCCGAAATGCGATTTACAAAGAATTGGCGTGTGAAGTGGAAGCGATTTTAAAGGGATTATTAAAATCAGAGAAACTAAAGGCAGTTAATGTAATTTCTAGAGTAAAAGATGTAGATGGTTTCCTCGAAAAGATTCACAGAAAAAAATATGACCGACCTTTTGAGCAGATGACCGATATTGTAGGAACAAGAGTCGTTTGCTTATATACAGAGGATCAGAACAAGATTGGCAAAATGATCGATAGTGTATTTAAAGTGCTCGACATAGACGATAAGGTGCTGGAGCTCGGCATAGATCGAATGGGATATCATGATATAAGTTATGTTGCTATTTTAAAAGATGAACAAAGCAACTTAAATAAATATAAATTCGAGATACAAGTACGTACCATTATGGCTGATGCTGTTTCAATAATAGCTCACGATCTATCGTACAAAAAGGAACCGCCTTTACCCAAAGAATTGGAGCGTGAAGTAAATCTAATATTTAGCACTATGGAATTGGTTCAGTATCACTGTGATGCATTGCGGAATAGAAGAGAAAAATATGTGGTAGATATCACGAATATGGCGGATGATGAAAAGAATCAAATGCTGTTTTTCAATGAACCAATAACGGACGATTCTTTGCGCGTATATACCAAGAAACTCCACCCGGACCTTCCGATCAAGGAGAACATTCATTCCTTGATTCTGCGAGACTTGAATCCAAGTCGATACAGAGTTTTAGGCGATATAGATAAGGCTGTTAAGGCGGCGAAGGAATTTATTGAACACTATAAAAGAAAATCCGAGTCATTTAAGGCGGGTTCGGATTATATATCTAAATCATTAGGATATTGCGAT
>JAUYIZ010000026.1 GCA_030688615.1 Desulfobacterales bacterium
GATGATGACCGCCCATGCCAACCGGCAGCTCCGGAAGATGACGGATCGCTATCTCCTCATCCGAGATTCCGCACAGCCACTGGAGCTGAATGTCATCGACAATTACCAGGCAGGGGAGATCCGTTCCACGAAGAATCTCTCCGGCGGCGAAAGTTTTATCGTGAGCCTGGCCCTGGCCCTCGGCCTTTCACAGATGGCCAGCCGGAACGTCCGGGTGGACTCCCTCTTTCTCGATGAAGGATTTGGCACCCTCGACGACGACGCTCTGGAAACGGCATTGGAGACACTGGCCGGGCTGCAGCAGGACGGCAAGCTTATCGGTGTCATATCTCATGTTGCGGCACTCAAGGAGCGTATAGGCACGCAGATACAGGTAACACCGGAAACCGGAGGGCGCAGCAGCCTTAGCGGACCGGGCTGCAGCAGGATTTATTAACCGTCTCATAATTAACCCGGAATCCCGTCATTCCCGCGCATATAGTGGACCCCAAAAATGAGACAGTGTGTTAAGGTGCCGTTCGGCTAACACTTCCCCCTGTCGGGTGTGTAGAGGACTTGCACCTCCAAGTGAGTGCGCCCTGCCGGACACACAAATAAAAAACCCCCAAGCAAATTGCAAGGGGGTTTTAAAATGGCTATATTCGGTGCAGGTGAATGTGCGTTATTACATCATGCCGCCCATACCACCCATACCGCCGCCCATACCGCCCATGCCGCCCATGCCGCCCATGCCGCCGCCGGGAGGCATGCCGGAATCTTTATTTTCAGGCTTTTCGGCGATCATGGCTTCCGTGGTCAGCATCAGAGAAGCAATACTTGCCGCATTCTGAAGCGCGAAACGGACGACCTTGGTCGGGTCGATAACGCCGGCCTTGATCAGGTCTTCGTAGATGTTGGTTTCTGCATTATACCCAAATGCACCTTCACCGGCTTTAACCTTATCGATCACCACCGCGCCCTCATATCCGGCATTGTTGGCAATCTGTCGTAAAGGCTCTTCAATGGCCCGCGTGATAACTTTGACTCCCAGCTTCTGGTCGGCCTTGATCTTAATTTTTTCCAGCGCAGGAATGCAGCGTACCAGGGCCACGCCGCCGCCCGGTACGATGCCTTCTTCAACCGCGGCGCGGGTGGCGTTGAGTGCGTCCTCAACCCTTGCCTTTTTCTCTTTCATCTCAATTTCAGTTGCAGCGCCCACATTGATCACGGCCACACCGCCAATCAGTTTGGCCAGGCGTTCCTGAAGTTTTTCACGGTCATAATCAGAAGTGGTCTCATCGACCTGGGCACGAATCTGTTTGACGCGTCCTTCCAGTGACGACCGGGCTCCGTTGCCGTCCACAATGGTGGTATTGTCTTTATCGATGGTAATTCGTTTGGCTTTTCCCAGGTCTGCCAGGGCAATATTTTCCAGTTTGATGCCCATCTCTTCGGATATTACCTGGCCTCCGGTTAGAATGGCGATATCTTCAAGCATGGCTTTTCTTCGGTCGCCAAAACCGGGGGCTTTGACAGCCGCAACGTGCAAGGTGCCTCTGAGCTTGTTGACCACCAGGGTGGCCAGTGCCCCACCGTCAATATCTTCAGCGATAATCAACCGCGGATTGCCGCTTTTTGCGATTTGTTCCTATATGGTTATCATATCCTTCATATTGCTGATTTTTTTCTCATTAATGAGGATATAGGGTTCGTCCATTGAGACAGTCATTTTTTCAGGATCGGTTACAAAATAAGGAGAGAGATATCCACGGTCAAACTGCATTCCTTCGACGACCTCAAGCGTGGTCTCCATTGATTTTGCTTCTTCAACGGTAATAACACCTTCTTTGCCGACCTTGTTCATGGCTTCGGCTATAATATTGCCGATGGTTGTATCGTTATTTGCCGAGATCGTCCCCACCTGGGCAATTTCCCGTTGATCTTTGGTCGGTTTGCTCATGTTATGAAGTTCTTTAACTACTGTTTCAACGGCAACTTCAATCCCTCGTTTGATGGCCATGGGGTTGTTGCCGGCCGCAACCAGTTTCTGGCCTTCTTCATAAATAGCCCGGGCAAGTACCGTAGCGGTCGTGGTGCCGTCGCCGGCCATATCGCTGGTTTTGCTGGCAACTGCCTTGACCATTTGTGCGCCCATATTTTCAAACTTATCTTCCAGTTCGATTTCTTTGGCAACCGTAACACCGTCTTTGGTAACTGTGGGTGCCCCCCAGGACTTGTCGATTACAACATTTCGTCCCTTAGGGCCAAGCGTCACGACGACCGCATCTGCGAGCGTTTGAACGCCTTTTAATAATGATTCGCGAGCTTTAACGTTATATTTAATCACTTTAGACATCTTGTCTTAACCTCCATTTTTAAAATTTGTTATTCGATAATTCCCAGAACATCATCTTCGCGCATAATCAGATACTCTTCGCCGTCTATTTTTACTTCTGAGCCAGAGTACTTCCCAAACAGGATTGAATCACCTTTTTTAATTTCCAGAGGGATTCTTTTGCCGTCATCTCCAATTTTGCCCTTTCCCACAGAAATTACTTTTCCTTCCGCAGGTTTTTCCTTTGCAGTATCCGGAATAATAATTCCCCCTTTGGTTTTTTCTTCTTCTGCAAGCCGTCGGACTAAAATTCGATCTTGTAATGGTCTCAATTTCATAATTCACTTGCTCCTTTTTTTTATATTTGTAACATTCAACCACTATCGATTAAAAGCAACCTTATAGTTTAAAAATTTGCCGTTATAGAAACTTAATAGGGTATTTTAAGTTACCTCCCTTCCTCAAGTATCGTGATTTTAAAGAAATTTTGCCACGTTATCGTATTAAGCATAATTGTTATAAGTCCGTGATATGAGGCGCACAGCACATATTATTATAATCGCATCAATTATGATTGCGAGTCAGCCTTTTTAGGTTCCGCAGTTTTACTGGTCGTTTTCTCGGAGTTATCCACAGCAGTTGTTGCAGTCTCTTTTTTTGTCGGGGAGGAAGGAGTCTTTTGCGGTTTATTCGCATAATCGGTCGCGTACCATCCGCTTCCTTTCAGATGGAAAGAACTCTGGGAAACTAGCTTGTGAAGCTTTCCTGAACAATGACTGCATTTCACCAGCGGTCGGCTTGAAAAACACTGGATTACCTCTCCGATTTTGCCGCATTTTGTACATTCATATTCATAAATGGGCATTTAAAACGCCACCTGTATTTTTTCCAGAAAGTTCTATAATCTCCCCTGCTATAGAGTAAGTAATTATCTACATAAAGTAGCTCATGTTTTTGGGTTGTCAAGTTAAACAACCCAAAAAGAATAAACCATCAATCGTTGATTTCAGAAAGAAGCAAATGCCGTTGTGGACCCGCATACAAGGTGGTGTGGTGGCGCCGGGGTAAGATTCCCCGGTCACTCGATCTATGCTAAGGCATTAAGCCTCATTTTCCCAGATGAAACGATAAACAAGAGCGCCCAACAAGGCTCCTATGATCGGAGCAGCCCAGAAAAGCCACAATTGTGCAATTGCCCAATCGCCGACAAACAAGGCTACGCCAGTACTGCGGGCGGGGTTCACAGACGTATTGGTGACCGGGATGCTGATCAGATGAATCAAGGTAAGCCCCAGCCCTATGGCTATCGGAGCGAAGCCCTGGGGTGCACGCTTGTCGGTTGATCCCAGAATGATAAGAAGGAACATCATCGTCATCACAATCTCGGTAACCAGTGCTGCGAGTAAAGAGTAACCACCGGGCGAATGAGCACCGTAGCCATTTGACGCGAAGCCAGCGGATACTGCGAAGCCGGCCTTGCCGGTAGCGATAAGATAAAGGACACCACCCGCGACAATGCCTCCAAGGAGTTGTGCTATGATGTACGGCAGCAGCTTGTTCGCCGGGAAACGCCCCCCTGCCCATAATCCAATTGAGACGGCAGGGT
>JAUYIZ010000031.1 GCA_030688615.1 Desulfobacterales bacterium
TTCGATTCTGGTACTGACCGTTGTCATCGAGCGGGTGTTTTTCTGGGTCATAAACCAGATGCACCGCAATCCGCCGCTGGTGGACGAAGTCCTGGAACTGTGCCGCCAAGGAGACTGGGAAGCGGTGCGGGCCAAAGCGGAAGGGTCCCGAGACTATGTCATCCGGATCCTTTCCGCCGGCATCCTCCACCGGGAGTTTTCCATGACCAAGGCCATGGAATCGGCGGCCAACGAAGAGATCAGACGGATGCGACGGTACATGGACGTGCTGGACACCATGATTACCGTCGCCCCGCTGCTGGGCATTCTCGGAACGGTGATCGGCATCATCGGATCCTTTGAGGTGCTCGGGACCGCCGGCATCGATAACCCCCGAGCCGTTACATCCGGTATCGCCCAGGCCCTGATCACTACGGCGGCCGGTCTGGGTATCGCCATATTTTCGGTGTTTCCATTCAATTTCTTTAATTCACGCGTGCAAAAAGCGGCGCTGTCCATCGAAAAATATGCCACCAGCCTCGAAATCGTGTATGAAAAACTGGGACCCGAAACCACCGGACCCAAAGAGGGGGCCCGATGAAACTTCGTTTGCCGGTCGCGCCAAGACCCCGCATTGAGATGATCCCCCTGATCGACATGGTCTTTTTGCTTTTGGTCTTTTTCATCTACGCGATGCTCTCCATGGCCGTGCACCGGGGGTTGCCGGTCTTGCTTCCCACTTCTTCGACCGCCGAAATCGAAACCCGCCCCCTATTGTCCATCACCGTAAAGGCAGATCGGACCATTTATGTAAACAAAGTGCAAGTCGACCCGAAAAATCTGGCGGCCAGCCTGAATCAATCGGCCGGCAAAAACAGGGACCGGGACGTCATGGTGTTTGCGGACCGCAACCTTGCCTATGAAGACCTTTTCCAGGTCCTGGATCAGATACGGATGGCCGGTCTTACCCGTGTATCTCTTCAGGCCGGCCCGGTGAGGGCACCGTGAGACGCGTCCTGCCTGCGTTGGCACTCTCTTTGGCGATCCACGCCCTGTTGTGGGGAATGGATCTGAAATGGTTTACCGCCAAAACGCCTGTCAGGCCCGCATCCCGGGCCGTTACGCTCAGCTTGAGGTTTCAAGCGCCCCGGCCTCAAAAATCAGACAATTTGCCTGAAAAACTTGTCTCTTTTCCGGTCAAACCGGAAAAAAAGCAGCCGCTGGAAGCCGCCGCCAGCGGCAGGAAACCCCCGGTAGAATCTGAAACGGCCAAGAAAAAAAAACCGCTGTCCCCGCGTTCAGCTAAAATCCCTGCCCCCGGACCCCGGGCGTTGCCTGTTCCTGAAAAAGCGCGGGAGGTTGACCCGCTGCCTGACGGCAACCGGGTTGAAAACACACGGCCATACCATGCAGCATCGGTTCCAGTTGCTGCAGAGGCAAAGACCGCTGCCCCCGAGGAGGATCCGGCCCGGCAGAAATCCGCTCCTTCCTACCGTGACAACCCTCCACCCCCTTATCCCGGGATTGCCAAAAGAAAAGGGCTCCAGGGAACGGTTGTGCTCGACGTCCTGGTGACGCCTCAGGGCACCGTAGGGGAAATTCGGGTCTTTCAATCGAGTGGCTATGCGATCCTGGACCAAAGGGCAGAGGAAACCGTGAAAACGTGGGTGTTCGAACCGGGAACAATCTCGAATCAGCCCGTGCAGATGTGGGTCAGGGTCCCGATTCAATTCCAACTCGAGTAGCCAGTGTTCATCCATAAATATCCTGGCCCTGAGGACCAGGCTTTGGTTATCCCCGGAGGGGATTTGCTTTGTTGGAAGTTCATTGTATGATTGAAATTACAAATACCAAACAATTTCCAATCACCCAAATACGCAAATCCAAACGATGTCTCGTCCTGGAAGGCTTGGGTCATTGAATATTGGAATTTGAGATTTGTTTGTAATTTGGTGCTTGGAATTTGTAATTTCAGACCCAATACGCCATGGCAGAGCCATCTATCCCTGACCTGGACCAAAGAACCAGGTTTTCTATGATTGAATAAATGGCCTTTTTTATGCCGGCCGGCGGTCTTTGCAAGGTCGGAACTTGTCAATTGGAAGACCCTGCAGCAAGCTGTAGGGAACGCACTCGCTGTTGCGGTTCATACAGGGCTATCAATATTACTTGCATTTGGCCGTAAAACGCTTTATCTGTCGCTCTATTGAGAACCTTCTATAAACCACCAAATCAGGCAGCTTTCCCAATCCGCTTGACTAAAGGAGGAATTATGCGCTTTTGTGTCCCCCAAAAAACCGTTGCCGGGCTTGTTTTCCGCTGGATCCTGAGTGCCGTCATCATTGCCGGATTTGCAAGCCCTGCCATGGCCCGCAATGAAAAGGTGAACTTTTCCGATCTTCCCGGGCTGGAACATGCCGACGACAGCCTCAAGCTGGACGTGCCCTACGTACCGACTCCCATATCCGTCGTGCGAACCCTTCTCAAGCTGGGTTCGGTCGGCCCCGATGATTTTCTGATCGATTTGGGGTCCGGGGACGGCAGGATGGTCATCACCGCCGCCAAGGAACTCGGCGCCCGGGGCTTCGGGGTGGACCTGAACGAGAAGCTGGTCAAGTTGAGTGAAAAATACGCTGTGGAGGAAGAGGTCGCCGACCGGACCAGGTTTTTGGTTCAGGACATATTCAAAACCGACCTTCACGAGGCCAGCGTTGTGACCATGTATCTGCTCAATGAAGTTAATCTCAAGCTGCGCCCCAAACTGCTCAAAGAGCTGAAAGTCGGTACGCGGATTATCTCCCATGACTTTCACATGGGGGAGTGGCGCCCGGATAAAATCTTACTTTTGAGCGAGAAAAAATTTTATCAGGATGACACCCTGCTGTATCTTTGGGTCGTCCCCGCACAAGTGGCCGGCAACTGGCACTGGACATTTTCCTTACTGGGCGAAACGCACTCCGTTACCATGGAATTGAACCAGAGTTTTCAGAATATCAGTGGCGTGACCCAAAATGGATATTATAGATTTGTCATTTTCGATCAGGCGCTGGAGGGGGATCGGATCCGGTTTTCCCTGGTGAGTGAAGCCGGCGACCGCATGATCCATCAGAATTACAGCGGCCGGATTCAGGGAAATTCCATCGTCGGGCTGGTAAAACTGGGCGGCACGGTCACAGAAACCGTGATGGAATGGAAAGCGCAGCGCGTAAAATAGATGCAGCGGAGAATTCAGAAGGACTTTTTGACAAGATTAACCGGATTGACAAGATATTATAAATCCTGTTGATCCTGTCTAAATATTAATGGTTTTATTACCCCGGTTTTGAATGATATAACAAACGACCCCGGCCAGAAACGTGCCCAATAAAATCAGCAGTCCCGAGGGCTTTTGGGCCAACGCATAAGATACGGAGCTGAAAAGCATGAAGCTGCAACAGGCGCAAAAGATGATGACCGTGAAAGGATACCCGGCGACCTTGTAGGGACGCGGGATCCGGCGGTCTTTGCGCCGGAGCGTGAAAACCGAAAGGCCCGTTGCCAGAAAAAACAGCCATATTGCCGGAGCGGTGTAAATAATCGTATCTATAAATGACCCGGCCAATAAAATGATGGCGATACTCAGACCTCCTTGAAACAAGAGGGCGTACACGGGGGTCCCCAGCCGCCGGTTCCATCTGCCCAGAAGTTGAAAAGAGCCGTGTTCGGCACCCATGGCGTATGAAATGCGCGCACCGGTGAAAATCAGGCCGTTGACAGCCCCGAGCGCGGAGATGGAGATGAAGATCCCCATCGCTTTGGCAGCCGTGTGAGGGAACACCTTTGCCACCGTATCCACTGCGACCGCCCGGGAAATCGACATTTTCCCAAACCCGAGCGCATAAAGAAAAGCGCCGTTAACCAGTAAATAAAGGCCGATGACAATTGTGGTGCCGATCACCAGGGCCCGCATAATATTCCGTTCAGGCCGCCTGACTTCTGCGGCCACATAAGCCATTTCGTTCCAGCCGCCGTAGGTAAACAGCACGAGGATCAGCGCCAGTTCCAGACCGCCCGGCGAGGCAGCGGAAGACATTTGAACGGGCAACAACACCGGTCCGGGCGCCGCCAGGCCTGCGACAATGATGGCGGACAGCCCGAAAACCTTGGCCATCGTAAGCAGGTTCTGGACCCATTTCCCCTGCTTGACCCCCACCACGTTGATCAGCGTTAACACCCCCACCGCCAGGAACGCGTACACAAAGCCACCGGCTTCATGGAAAGGGAAAAATGTCTGCATATACCTTGCGAATATAAAGGCCATCAGGGCGATATCCGCAGGGCGGATAATCACCAGTTGTGACCAGCCGAACAGATATCCCGCCCAACTGCCATAGGCCCTTCCCAGATAGACATAGTCCCCTCCCTGGAACGGGTAGGCAGTGGCCAGTTCGGCGTAGCACAACGCCCCGGTCAAGGCCAGCAAACCTCCCGCCAGCCAGACAAGCAAGGTTTTTTCCCAGCTTCCCATGGATGCCGCCACCGTCGGCGCGGTCTCGTAGATACCGACACCGATGATGATGCCGACAATGATACAGGTCGAATCGAAAAGCGAAAGTTCTTTTTTGGGTCCTATTTCCATAGCGGGTTGCCGCACAATCTATCGGGTAGCTGTTTTGTAACTGATGGACAGCCCGGCGCCGCGGCTGTCGACGGTCGTTTCCATACCGGGCATTTTTTTGATATATTCATAAAATTTCTGAGTGCCCCTTCCTCCGCGCCGGCCCCGGCTGCTTTCCGAAACATTGTGGGCCGTATAACACCCGCCCACTTCCAGCTTGGGATATATGTCCATAAAATAATTTGTATACCACTCTTTATCCGCATCTGAAAATACAAAATCAAAGGGGCCCTGCAACTTTTTCACCAAATCGTGGGCATCGGCCAGCCTTGGGTCAATAAACCTGGAAAGCCCGGCTGCCTTAAAATTTGCGACTGCTTCCCGATAGCGTCCTTCGTCGATTTCAATCGTGATAAGCTTGCCCCCGGTTTTACTCAGCGCCCAGGCAATCCAGATTGTCGAATGCCCGGTGGAAGTTCCGATCTCGAGCGCCTTTTTATATCTGTTTTTAATAATCAGGTCATATAACAGTTTCCCGTCCGATTGCGGGACATTCAAATCGACCCAGGTGCCCTGCCGGCTGTCGAGAAAGGCCCTCACCTTCCGGTCCAGAATCTGTTCATCGGTTTTTTCCTGCAGGAAAACATTCGATCCGGGCAAGACTAAAACCAAGCCCAGCAGGGTGCATAAAAAAATAGAAAAATTTTTTATCTCCATAATGACCCCCCTTCAATTACTCTTTCAGACATTACCAATTGTCCATCCAAAGCTGACGCCGGGCCCCCCGGCGTGTTCGAGGCACAAATGAGCAATTTTTGTGCCGGACAAGGCTGCACAAGGGTTTATGGCAAGACGTACGTCAGGCAAATCGCAGTCGAAAACCTGCGGAGAACGCCGCCCGGCGCAATAAGGGCCCTTTCTGGATGGACACTATTTAATATATTTTTTACAAAAAACAGCACCTGAAATTTTGAATAGAATGGCGCTTTTTTTCAGGCAAAATTTGTCGAAAACAAGAAGCTCTTTCGACAAATGTGTCCACAGGGATTTGCAGACCCTCCATCAATCTTGACGGATTATGCTTCGTGGGATATAAATGTTTATAGCGTCTAAATATCAACGGACAGGCTTGTTGATTGGAAAATAAATGAAGACGATCTTCAGCCCTTTCAAACTTGGACCCCACGTCCTGAAAAACCGGTTGGTGGCCCTGCCGATATTCACCGGTTATGCTTTCCCCAGCGGGCAGGTCAGCCCTGTTTTGATCGAGCATTATTCGCGGCTGTCCGCTTCGGGGGTGGCCATGGTCGTGGTGGCCAATGTCGCCGTAGCGCCGGACGGCACAACCTCAAAATATAACCTGCGTATCGACGACGACCGGTTTGTCCCCGGGCTGGCCCGGCTGGCGCAAGCCGTCAAAAGCTCCGGTGCCCTTGCCTGCCTGCAGCTCAATCATGCCGGCCGCCTGACAAACCAATCACAGCCGCTGCTGCCCTCCCCCTACTACGCCCCCGACCCGAAGTTCGAACTTTTCTCCCTGAAAGCGTTTATCGACGTTTTCCCCCTGGAGTTGCGCCTTGCCTTGACACGCAAGCTTTTCCGCCAGATCCTGGGGTGGCGGCGGGGGATGACGGCCGAGGATCGCAGCCGGGTGATTGCCTGTTTTGGCGACGCGGCCAAACGGGCCCATGAAGCGGGCTTTGATATGATCGAACTGCACGGCGCCTCCGGTTATCTGATCACCCAGTTTCTTTCAGCCTATACCAACAAACTGCCTGACGCCCAGGAGGACACTTTCGAAGACCGCACGGTTTTCCCCCTGGCCGTCATGGAAGAGGTCAAACGCCGGTTGCCCGGGGGCTTCCCGGTGGGCTTCAGGCTCCTGGTCCATGAATGGGTCCCGCACGGAATCAACATGGAAGAGGCCCTCGCCTGGGCGCGGTTGCTGGAAAACCGCGGCATCGCCTACCTGTCAGTGACCGCCGGGACCTACAACTCCTTTTTTTTAAACCCGGTCAGACAAATCACATCCCGGCCGGCTTATCTCTGGAAAGATGCCGCCCTGCTCCATCAGTCCCTCAAGGTACCCATCGTCATTTCCGGCAGAATTCTCACGCCGTCTTTGGCCGAGGAGCTTGTCCGGTCCGGCGCCGTATCCTTGATCGGGTTGGGTCGACCGCTGCTGGCCGACGTGCGCTGGGTGCAAAAAGCCGCGGATGGACGGCCGGTAGTCCAGTGCGACAATTGCTTTCACTGTTTAAAAAATGTCATTCTGGACCGGGGCGTTGTTTGCACCCGCTGGCCCCGGTTCTATCAAAAAAGTACGGAGCTCAAACATCGACTTCTGGACCGCAAGTGGGAAAAGGCGCTGATGATTGCATCCGAACCAGCGGATATTGAAGCCATCCGGACCGCCCTGAATTTCTTCACCCCTGCAGACCCCCGCTTTGAGGTCACGATTCGCTTCCTTGCCGGTAAAGACAACAAGACTTTTGACCACACGCCGATACAGGACCATGTCGCCCATTTCAGGCAGATATTTGCGCAACAGGGCCACGATGCCGGCCATCTCCGGTATGATATTCAAACCGCCGAAAGGTCTTATGACGATGAAATCTCATCATTTCTCGAACAGGACCGATACGGATTCATTATGCTCGGCCGACCGACCAGGGAAAGATGGCAAAAACGTCTATTGTACCAGCAAAGGGGCAAAGCGGTGGCGCTGGTTGCCCCGGGCGACCCCCAGCGGCGCTTTCTGATTGCCCTCGATTTGTCCGATGCGTCTCTGCTGGTATTGAAATTTGTGCAGTACTTTTTTATCGACCGGCCGGAAAATATCCTGACATTTGTTCATGTTCTGGAAGATTCCCCGGAGCCGGCCCATAAATGGTGGAAACGCGCCCGCCGAATCATGGAATGGGATGACCGCTATAACCTGGCCCTTCTTCCGGCCAGAAACGGCGTGGCGGCGGATCTGATGGAAGCGGTCCGTTCCGGAAACCACCACAGCCTGATTCTGGGCAAAAAGGGCCGTTCGGGCATCAAACGATGGCTGCTGGGCAGCGTGTCGGGAACCCTGTCCCGGAACCTGAACGATGTCAGCCTGTTTCTGATCGACTAAAGCGGACATGGGTTCTAATGGCCCTCTTGATCTCGTTGAAGTATAACGATATACTCATTTCTCAGACAGGTATAAATTAACCATTGATATCTTTTAAATCCGCAGCTATCATGCCCGCATTCTTTATTAAACCATAACAAAAACACTGACTGTCGATGAAAGCGCCCCATCCCTCGAACAGAGAGCTTACGGCCGCCATCACCCCGGCCGGGTCCATCCAGCTGGAGTGGGCGGAGGTGGACGAGTCCGTCGGAAAAGCCGGCGGCATGCTCCAGGACGAAATTTACCAGCGCTACGAAGCGGAGCCCGATTCCTGGCTGCTCTATCTGTCTTTTGCCGACACGGGCGTCCCCCTTTCACCTTCCCTTCATTTTCTGCGAAGCTTTTGCGGGCTTTTTGCCCGGAAAACCAGCCTGACTCCGGAGCTGGAAACTCTGCGCCATGCGGTGCGTGTGCAAATTTCCGAGGAGGAAATCGCCCATGCGCTGAACGTTGCGCCTTTAATGGTCGGAGCCGAATACCTGAGCAGGGATTTCCTTTGCGCCATCCAGGAAGATTTACACCGGAGCTTTTCCAGGTCTATTAAGGCCTTTCGAGGATCTGTCGAAGAATTCATCCACAGCTTCAGCCCGAATGTCACCCTGGTGGGCCGCATCTTTTTCCATATGGTGGAAAACAAAACCGGACAGCTTCCCTTTGCATTCCTGGCAACCTATTCCACCCGGTTGAACAACCAGGGGCAATCCCGGCATATACCGCTGAAATATGCCCTGAAAGAGTATGAATCCGATCCGGCCAAGCTGCTTGAGCTGCTTGCCACCGTACATTTGGCGGCCAAGGAAAGCCCGCTGATCGCAGGGCTGGTCGAAAGCGGAGAGCTTTTCCATCCACTGGCATGGACTGCGCAGGAGGCGTTCACCTTTCTCAGGGAAATCACCATCTATGAAAAATACGGGATTCTTTGCCGAATACCCGACTGGTGGAAGGGGAAAACAGCGGGCGCTCAGGTGCGCGTCAGCGTGGGGGAAGCGCCTCCCTCTCATGTGGGACTTGACGCTATCCTCGATTTCAAACCGCAATTGCTGCTTGGAGATCTGATGATTTCGGAGGAGGAGGCGAGAAGGCTTCTTGCGCAATCAGAGGGCCTTGCCTTCCTTAAAAACCGCTGGGTGGCGGTGGATCCGGAAAGGCTGAAGGAAGCGCTTTCGGCCTATGAAAAGTTCCAACGCCAGGTCGATCATGGCGGTCTTACACTTCGGGACGCCCTGCGCATGGAGCTTTTCCCGTAAAAAGCGGCCGGGGAATCGTATTTGCATGTGGATTGCGGCATTTCCAGGGTAAAATGGCTGGTGTCCGTTGTGCAGAAGCTAAAGAATCCGGAGATCATCGCCGATATCAGGCCCGACAGGCGATTTCTGGCCACGCTCAGGCCTTACCAGCAAAAGGGGATCAACTGGCTGCATATACTGCATTCGCTCGGTTTCGGAGCCTGCCTGGCAGACGATATGGGTCTTGGAAAGACCATCCAGCTCCTCGGTTTCCTGAACGTGATCCGATCCGGCCCTCTAAAAGCGAGTCTCCTCGTGATCCCCGCCTCCCTGATCGCAAACTGGATGGGCGAAATCGAGCGGTTTTTCCCGGATCTCCGCTATAAGGTGGCCCATCCGAGCGCACCTTCCGAAAGGAACGTCCGGAAAGGAGATAAAAAGGAACTCGACGGTCTAGACCTGGTGATCACGACTTACGGCCAGGCCCAGAAGCTTTCATCGCTTCAGGAATACGCCTGGCGATACGTGATTCTGGACGAAGCCCAGGCCATCAAGAACCCGGGCGCCCGGCAGACCCTGGCAATCAAGAAGCTTAAGGCGGAAAACCGCATTTGCATGACCGGAACCCCCGTTGAAAACCGGCTCTTTGACCTGTGGTCCCTGTTTGATTTCCTGAATCCCGGGATGCTGGGGAATAAATCCGAGTTCGGCAGCCTCGCAAAGAAACTGCGGCAGAATGCGGAAGGATATGGAAGGCTTCGGAACGTGATTCGGCCTTATCTGCTGCGGCGGCTCAAGACCGATAAATCGGTGATTTCGGACCTTCCGGACAAGGTGGAGCTTAAAACCTATGCCTCATTGAGCAAAAAGCAGATCGTGCTCTACCGGAACCATATCCAGCAGATCGAGCAGGACCTGGCCGAATCGGATGGAATTCAACGCAAGGGTCTGATACTGGCCTCCCTGATGAAGCTCAAGCAACTCTGCAACCATGCCGACCAGTACTTGGGAACCGGCGGATTCGATGAAAAGGACAGCGGAAAATTCGAGCGGCTGCGCGAGGTCTGCGAGGTGATCCATGAAAAGCGGGAGAAGGTCTTGATTTTTAGTCAGTTCAAGGAGATGACGGCGCCTCTTTGCGCCTTCCTTGAAGGTGTGTTCAGCCGCAAGGGACTTGTGCTGCATGGGAGCACCCCGGTCCGGCAGCGAAAAGATATCATCGAGCGTTTCCAGGGGGATGAACGCATCCCCTTCATGGTGCTTTCTTTAAAGGCCGGCGGAGTGGGGCTGAACCTCACCCGGGCCAACCACGTGGTTCATTTTGACCGCTGGTGGAACCCGGCCGTGGAAAACCAGGCCACGGACCGGGCATTTCGCATCGGCCAGAAGAAAAATGTCATGGTGCACAAATTCATCACCCGGGGAACGGTGGAGGAAAAGATCGACCGGATGCTCGAGGAGAAGGCGACCTTGTCAAAAGAGGTAATCGCAGCCTCCGGCGAGGCATGGATCACCGAGATGAGCAACCAAGAGATCATGGGGCTTTTTTCATTGGCCCTGTAGGAAGGATGAAGGCGGAAGGATGAAGGATGAATTGATGTATAATGTCAGCATCTTTCATCCTTTAAAACCTGGAACTTGGAACCTATAACCCGGAACTGCGCCCCCGGCGGCAGGGAGAAAAACATGGCATTTTGGAATCGCTTTGAATATGTGACGGTTGATGAAAAAAGGCGGAAGGCAGCCCGAAGCCTTCAAAAGCTGAAGAAGAAAAATCAGGATATCCGTCCGGTCGTCGTCGAAGGGCGGACGATTGCCGCCACCTGGTGGGGAAAGGCCTGGAACGAAAACCTGGAGCGTTATGCCGACTACAGCAACCGGATCGGCAGAGGGAGAAGCTATGTCCGAAACGGCGCCGTCCTGGATTTGCAGATCCGCCCCGGGGAGGTGGAGGCCCTGGTGCAGGGTCGAAGATCCAACCCCTATAAGGTAATGATCTGCATCAAGGAGCTTTCTAAAACAGGCTGGAGCCGTATCAAAAAGGCGAGCCAGGGGCAGCTCGATTCGCTGCAGGAGCTTCTTTCCGGAAAATTTCCAAAAGCCCTCGGAGAGATCTTTACCGAACGGGCAAAGGGGCTTTTCCCTGAACCCCGGGAGATCAAGTTCTCCTGCTCTTGCCCGGACTGGGCATCCATGTGCAAGCACGTGGCAGCGGTGCTTTACGGCATCAGCGCCCGGCTGGACGAGGAGCCGGCCCTTTTTTTCATCCTGAGAAATGCGGCCATGCGCGAGCTGGTGACCGAGGCTGTGGAAGGAAAAACCAAAGAACTGCTGAAAAAAGCCGGCCGGAAAAGCCACAGAATCATGGAAAAAGTTGACCTGTCGGAGATATTCGGCATCGACCTTGAGCAAGATGCTGTTGCCGGCCTTTCCGATCCCCCATCGGAATGGCCCCAGGAATCCGCCGCCGCCGTTGCGAAACCAAAGCGGGTCAAAAATCGGCGCTCTGAACCGGCCGCGCTGAGACGAAGGGGTCGGCCTCGAAAAACCCCCAAACCCGCCTTACGCGAGAAGGTCAAGGCGCCCGAACTCAGGTTGAAGCCGGCAAAGGAGAAAAGGCCGGCCAAAACCGCTGCGGTTGCGGTCTTTGACACCATCCGCAAAAGCCGAAAAGGAATCGGTGTGGCCGAGATCTGCCAAAAAACCGGACTCGAAGAACAAAAAGTCCGAAACCTGATCTTTCGGCTCAGAAAGACGAACCGGATCAAGAACATCGCCCGGGGAGT
>JAUYIZ010000036.1 GCA_030688615.1 Desulfobacterales bacterium
TATGATAGAAGGAACCCGATGAAAAAACCCAAGATCACGCTTCGTCAAAGGGCCATTATTGCTATCTTTTTGACCTATTTTCTGCTGACAACCTATTTCATTTATTTCAACTTTGTGAATCAACACCGCATCGTCGAAGAAGAGGCCCTGAAAGATGCAGCTGAAGCCGTTCGTCTGGTTTCCTTTGATATATACGGGCCGACTGCCATTTTTATCATTACCATCTTTGGCGGGGTGATGCTTACCTATTTTATGGAAAGCAAAATGAGAGGTTCCCTTAAGCGTTTGATCGAAAATACTGAAAGCATAGCCCAGGGAGATCTGAATTGCCGTGTAGAAATAAATATCGGCGATGAGATAGAAGATCTGGGCAATTCATTTAACCGGATGGCACAGGCCCTTTCCAATAAAGGGACGGAACTGATTCAGGCGAAAAACGTGATGGATGCGATATTCAACGGGATTGCCGGCGGGATAGCCTACATATCACAGGATCACCGGATTATTCATGCCAATCCGACCTATTGGGATTTGCATGGGAATATCGCTGATGAGGATTCCGATGACACCCTAAAGTGCCTCGACCTGCTATGGCGAGAAAAGGGGGGGGGCGCCGACTGCCCGGGAAAAACAGCGATAGAAACCGGACAGCCGGCATCTTTAGAAAAAGAGATAGAGACGGAAGATGGAAAGAAAAGTATACTTTGGATTCACGCTTTTCCGGTTTGGGATGCCATGGAAATGCCAGGGGGTTTTATCGAGTATGTCATGGATATTACTCAGCAACGAAAGTTGGAAACGGACCTGAAAAGCTATACGGAAAGGCTGGAAGATATTGTCCGGGAGCGCACCGAAGAACTCAAAATAGCACAAGTGCAAATCACACATCAGGAAAAAATAGCCGCCCTGGGTCAAATGGCGGCCGGAGTCGCCCATGAAATAGGCAATCCCCTATCTGCCCTATCTTCGCTTGTCCAATCAATAGACATCCAGACGGCAGGAGAAGAGAAGTACAACCTAATGAGAGAGCAGATAAAACGCATATCTAATATCGTAAAAGAGATGACGGATTTTACCAGACCGCCAACAAAACGCATACGGCTGGCCCATATTAATCAGATCCTTCAAAGCGCTCTCGGTATTTCCCGTTATGATCCGCGACTCAAGCAGATCAGTATCTCTACAATGCTGGATGCTGAGATCCCGGCTTTGAGACTGAATGAAGATCCGCTTCTTCAGGTCTTTATGAACATTATTCTTAATGCGGCTGATGCGATCGGTGGTAAAGGCAACCTGACCATAACCAGCCGGCTGGGAAAGCGCTCGGCGGAAATACGGTTTGAAGATACCGGCCCGGGTATACCTGAGGATCTTCTTGACCGTATATTTGAACCCTTTTTCACCACTAAGGACCCGGGATGTGGTACCGGCCTGGGACTTTCGGTTAGTTATGGCATCATGCAAAGTATGGGGGGGAAAATAAAGGCTTCCAATCGAAAAGAAGGCGGGGCGGTTTTTACAGTCACTATTCCTTTTCCTGTCAAAGGAGAAATAAACTATGAAACCTAAAGTACTTTGTATAGATGATGAAAGAGCGATTCGTGATCTATTAGCGGATGTCATCCGCCAGAACGATCATGAAGTGTACACGGCTTCCAATGGAAAAGATGCCCTCGCGCTGATTTCAAAGAATAATATAGATATTGTTATATGTGACATCAAAATGCCGGGGTTGAGTGGTATAGAGGTCCTTCGGCAAATTACTGAAATATCACCGGAAACCATTGTCATTATGATCACTGCCTATGCCTCGGTGGATACTGCTGTAGCCGCTCTGCGATATGGCGCCTTCGATTATATTTTAAAACCCCTTATATATGAAGATGTTTTGGCTAAGATTTCACGCATTGTTAACCATCTTTATATCAAGCGGGAAAATCAAATGCTGCGGCAGAAGATTGAGGAGCAATACGATTTTCGCAACATCGTGGGAAAAAGCAAGTTGATGCAAGAGGTCTTTAACATCATTCGAAAGTTATCTGCCACCACAAGCAATATCTTAATAACCGGGGAAAGCGGCACAGGCAAAGAGATGATTGCGGGTGCCATACATTATAACAGTCCCATGAAGGATGGAACATTTCTTCCCATCAATTGTGGCGCGATTCCTACCGCTCTCTGGGAAAGTGAGCTCTTTGGGCATGAGCAAGGCGCTTTCACCGGTGCCGTCAGTAAAAAAGAAGGATATTTACAAATTGTTAAAGGTGGCACACTGTTTTTGGATGAAATATCTGAAATCACAATAGATGCCCAAGTCAAGCTTTTGCGGGTGATCGATAATCAGGAGTTCACACCGGTCGGCTCTGTCAAGGCACAGCAGTTGAAGGCTCGCATAGTTGCCACCAGCAACCAAGACCTCAAACAGATGGTGGCCCAAGGTAAATTCCGGGAAGATCTCTACTACCGGTTGAATGTTGTTCAAATCCATGTTCCGCCCCTGCGCGAGAGGGAAGAAGATATCCCCCTGCTGACCCGTCATTTTATCGGACGGTACAACCGGGAATTGGGAAAGAAGATACGCGGCGTGGACAACATGACCATGAAGCTTCTTTTAAGTTACACCTGGAGGGGAAATGTCCGGGAGCTAAAAAATGTGATTGAACGCGCCATGATTTTCTGCGACGGGGAGGTGATCGGAATCGAGGATCTTCCGATAGAAATCCAGGAGACCAGAAAAAGCGCCGGGCTGGTCGGACATGGCAATTTAAAACAAAGTGTGAGAGAATTTGAGAAGATTTCTATCCTTTCCGTGTTGGCAGAGGTCTCTTTTGACAAGAAAAAGGCACAGTCTATCCTCGGACTCAGCAGGTCCTCTCTCTACCGCAAAATGGAGGAGTTGGGTATCGAGTTTTCCCCGGATCCATCCCAACCGGGCGCTCGCCTAATAAACCTTTCCCAAAAATAGGACACACAAAGCCTGCGATTTTCCCAAAAAAGGGAATCCTTTCCGATTCACAGTCCCCACACGTGTCCTTATTTTCGAAAAAAACTTAAAAAAACAACTGGTTAATGTAATCTTCCTTTTTTTGCCGCTATGGCACTAAAGTTGCAACCTTAAACATTATATTTATATCGTATTATAATAGCGCGCATTAATAATAGATGTCAGGAGAATGAAGGTGAAGAACAATATCAGGTGGCCCACAGCCATTTGAGTTTTTTTAAACAATTTGATTAAGGAGAAAACAGTATGAATAAAATAAAAGTAATTTTCATGGCGCTGCTTGCTGCTTCATTGCTTTGTTTTTTTAATGAGGCTACCGCCGGCACAATCAAGGGCAAGGTAACGGCTAAAGGCATACGAAATGCCAGCAATGTGGTTGTCTATATTGATACGATGGCCGGCGAATTCAAACCACCTGAAAAACATTTTGCCATGGATCAGAAGAATATGGCGTTCATCCCCAGTGTGCTGCCCGTCTTGGCAGGGGCCACCGTAGATTTTCTCAACAGCGACGATGTGCTGCATAACGTTCTCACTACAAACGAATGCGCGGAGAAATTCAATCTGGGGACATGGGGCAAGGGCGAATCCCGCTCTTATACATTTAAGAATACCGGTTGTAGGGCCGTCATGCTCTGCAATGTGCACCCGGAAATGGAAGGCTGGGTTGTGACGTTGCAAAATCCTTATTTTTTTAAAACAGGCAAAGATGGCGCATTTATCATCGAAAATGTCCCGACCGGCAAATATACCTTGAATGTCTGGCATAGCAAGGCTGAAGGGCCTTCTCAAGAAGTTTCCGTACCGCAAGAAGGCGAGGTTACAGTTGATTTCAGGATGATGCGGAAACGGTAGTCATAGAAACAGGAAATATAACATTCGGGTTCAAATCATGGATGAACAAGAAAAAGAGTACAGCCTTACGAGAGAAATCGGCATTGTTTTAAGCCTTGGCATCTTAATCGGTTTGATTATTCTGGGTGCCGGATTAGCAATTGTGGAATTTCTCAAAGGATAAAAAAAGGTCATGATGAAACAGTATGCGGTTCGTCCTGTCGATGAAGCGTATCTTCGTGATAATTTTAACTGCCAGCGGGGATGCCCGGTTAACACAAAAGCCGGCGCCTATGTTCAGGCCATCCATAAGGGTGAGTACGAAAGGGCCTACGCCATTGCAAGGGGCCCCAATCCTTTTGCCAGCATCTGCGGAAGGGTCTGCGCCCATCCCTGTGAAGAGGTCTGCAGGAAAGGGGTGCTTGAAAAAGACCCCGTTTCTATCCGGGCATTAAAGCGCTTTGTCACGGAACGGTTCGGGGTCGAGGCCAGATCGCTTCTCGGCCTGGGCGATATCCTCAAGCTCTCCACGGCACCGGGAAGCCTTCATCCCAAAAAAACCGGAAAAAAGGTGGCGATTATCGGTTCAGGACCCGCCGGGCTTTCATGTGCCCACGACCTGGCAAGGCTGGGACATGAACCCACTATCTTTGAGGTTCAGGGGGTTGCCGGCGGCATGTTGACCTTGGGGATACCGGAGTATCGGCTCCCCAGAGACCTGATCAAGCGGGAAATTGAAGCCATTCTTTCCATGGGCGTCCGTGTTCGGTACAACACCAAACTCGGCCGGGATTTTAACATCGCCGATCTTTGGAATGAAGGTTTTCATGCTATCTTTATCGCCATCGGCTCGCATTTGACACGTGAACTGAACATTCCAGGGCGTGAACTGGATGGTGTCATCCACGGAATTGATTTTCTTCTCAATGCAAACCTTGGCTACAAGGTGGATTTGGGGGAGAAAGTGATCGTGATCGGTGGTGGAAATGTGGCCGTAGACATCGCCAGGATTGTTAGAAGGATCGGGGATGAACGTCAGGCCCACTATGGTGCGGTTTCCGAGATGCGGGAGGATATAGAGGCGGCGCTGGATATGGCCCGAACCGCGCTGCGCTTGGGCGCGCGGGATGTCCACATGGTGATGCTGGAATCAAGAGACCAGATGCCTGCCTGGGAGTGGGAGGTGGAGGAAGCTGTCAATGAAGGGGTCAAGCTTATCGGCTCAAAAGGGCCCAAACGGCTACTGGGAAAGGATGGGAAAGTTACCGGACTTGAAACCCTCGACGTCCGCTCGGTCTTTGACGAAAAGGGGCGTTTTCATCCTTCTTTTTATGAGGGCAGCGAGCAGGTAATTCAGGCGGATACCTTCGTTCTGGCTATCGGGCAGGTTTCTGACATTTCCTGGGTAAGCGACGGGGACGGGATTGAAATAACCCCACAAGGTTTGATTCTGGTGGATCCGGATACGCTGGCCACCACTGCTCCGGGAATTTATGCCGGGGGGGATGTGGCCTTTGGTCCACGGATTATCATCGATGCCGTGGCGGACGGACAGAAGGCGGCGCGGTCACTCGAGAAATTCCTGGAAAAAGAAATTCGAATCGAGACCCATTGGCAATCAATAGAAGTTGATCACCATATGCCCGATGATTTTGACCGGATTCCCCGTCAAAAACCCCCGGTCATTGACATCGATCGAAGGACTGGGATCGGCGAGGTGGAGACCCCGTATAGTGAATCGCAGGCCCGCCAAGAGAGTCAACGGTGTTATCGGTGCAACATCAACACGATTTTCAGCAGCACCAAATGTATCCTCTGTGGGGGGTGCGTTGATGTCTGTCCGGAGTCCTGTTATCGGATCATCGACATTCGGCAGATTCGTGAAGATGAAAATCTCAAAAAGATCATCCAGGCGCGGTTCGGATCGGATTCGCCGTCGGCGGCGGCGATTATCAAGGATGAAGAAAGATGCATCCGGTGCGGTCTTTGTGCGAAACGGTGCCCCACCGGCGCGATTTCCATGGAACAATTTGAAGAAAGAGACGTATTAGTAAAATAGTGTCCCGATCATATTTTATATGAATCCTTTGCACAACCGGATGTTTATTCACGCAGCCTAAGAGAGGTTTAAATGAAAGAGAAGGATATTAACCACGTACGAAGGAAATTCCTAAATTATCTTGGCTGGTTTGCCACTCTGGGGACCTTGGGGGGCGTTTCTATTGCGCATGTACGGTATCTGTTTCCCAATATCCTTTATGAACCGTCGAAATCATACAAGATTGGAAAACCACAGGATTACCTTGAAGGGGTAACCTTCATCGCCGACAAAAGTATATTTTTAGTGCGCCGCGGTGAGACATTTAAGGTCTTATCCGCCGTATGCACCCATCTGGGTTGTACTCCCAATTGGATAGAGGAAAAAGGCGTGTATGAATGCCCGTGCCACGGAAGTATATTTAATGGTAAGGGGGTCGTTGTCTCAGGTCCGGCGCCGAGTCCCCTTCCCTGGTATGACCTCACCCGAGGAACAGACGGTAGACTTTTTGTGGATCAACGCCGCATCGTTTCGTTCTCAAAGGAGCTGATTGTCTAACAGCAGGGGTTAAAGGAACCGTATAATGGAATATATTCAAAAGGTCATTTTTTATATTTGGAAATCCATATTTCGACATTCGATGCCGGATACTAACAGGCTTCGTTCCGAGGTCATCACCAGCAATGTTCTCCTTCATATCCACCCCGTCAAGGTTTTCAGGGATACGCTGAAATTCACTAAGACATTTGGGTTGGGGCTGATTTCCTTTTACCTGTTTATCATTTTGACCATCACGGGAATCCTTTTAATGCTTTATTTCATACCCCATACCGCGCGGGCCTATCAGGACATGGTGGATCTTAAATTTGTCGTTAGCTTCGGCATGATTATCCGGAACATGCACCGATGGTCAGCTCACATGATGGTGGCAGTGGTGTTTTTACATATGTGCCGGGTCTTTTATACGGCCGCATACCGGGAACCCAGAGAGTTCAACTGGGTGATCGGGATACTCCTTCTTATCATTACGTTAATGTTAAGTTTAACCGGTTATCTTCTACCCTGGGACCAGTTGGCCTATTGGGCCATGACCATCGTATCCAGGATCGTCGGTTCATCCCTGTTTATCGGAGATCAGATACGATACGTTTTTCTGGGGGGCACGGTGGTGGGGCAGAACGCCCTTATACGCTCCTATGTGCTGCATGTTGTGGTGCTGCCCCTGATTGCGGGTCTTTTACTTGTAATTCACTTCTGGAGAATCCGAAAAGACGGGGGCCTGGCGCGGCCCGGGGAAGCAGCTGCAGCGAAAAAAACCGGTGATGCGCCGGTTGAGGACCTGAAATCTTACGGCTTGATGAATCTGGTAAATGGTAAGACCCCGCAGGTAGGTATAGAGCCTGATGAAATGACCACCACCTGGCCCCATCTCCTCATACGGGAGCTTGTTCTTTTCCTTATTGTTGTGATTTTTGTTATGGGAATGTCGGTGCTTTTTGATGCCCCGCTGGAAGAGATGGCCAATCCTGCCGTAACCCCCAACCCGGCCAAGGCGCCCTGGTATTTTCTAGGTATTCAGGAGCTGGTCTCCTGGGGTGATCCCTTCTGGATGGGGGTATTCATACCTACGGTCGGGGTGGGCCTTCTGATGCTGATTCCCTATGTGGATCGCAGTCAGATCGGGACGGGGGTGTGGCTTCACCCCAGCAGACGACTGCACAATATCCTATTTACTATTTTTGTGGTCGTGTTCGTCGGCCTGATTATCGTGGGGACATTCATGCGGGGGCCTAGCTGGCAATTATACTGGCCATGGGAAGCCTGGCCGACCGGCCATTAGGCCTTAACACTAACACCTGGAAAGTTTGAGCTAAATCACTATCTGTCTTGATTTACACCCACTTAGTTCTCAAGGGGACTTGTTGGATAAAGATGGCTGAGGTATTATATGATAGATAATAAAATGAGATGGACGTTTGTGGTGGCGAGTCTCCTGGTGCTTATCTTTTTCGTGTGGCAGATCAAGAAGGAATACAATCCGCCATATCTTTCCTACCAGAAAACGTTCAAAGCGTTATTGGTCCAAAAAACCGCCGGAGAGTCAGAAATTAAAGATTTTAAGATTGGCGTTCGGCAGCGGTGGATTGATAAACTGAATCGCGTGGATCGGTGCGAGACCTGTCATCTGGGCATTGAGGATCCCCGGTTTGTGGATGCGCCACAACCCTTTACCACCCATCCGGACCCGGATACCCATACCATCGAAAAATTCGGTTGTACGGTATGTCATGGGGGCCAGGGTCTGGCGACTTCGCTGGAAGACAGTCATGGTCCCGTCGAGAATTGGCATAATGCCATTTACCACAAAAATTTAATGGAAAATTCCTGTTCACTTTGCCATGGAGAGTTCATTCAGGACCAGGCCCCTGTTCTTGCCAAAGGGCGTGAGATATTCAAAGCGTTCGGGTGTCGCGGTTGCCACAAAGTTGATGGAATAGCGAGGGTAAAAACTGGACCGCCTTTGATAAGGCTTGGGGAAAAAGTTAAAAGGGACTGGTTATATCGATGGTTGATCAATCCGGAAGGTTATTTGAAAAAAACCAGGATGCCGGATTTTAAACCATCGAAGCAGGAAGCGGCCGATATGGTGGCCTATATATTTTCTCGCTTTAAAGCGGGAAATGCAGATAATAAAATAAGCGGGTCTTCCGAACGGGGGAAAAGGCTTTTCGGGGAATTTCGTTGCCTGAGTTGCCACGCGGTTGAGGGCAAGGGGGGGGACATCGGTCCCGACCTCACGAAGGTCTCTTCTAAGTTGAAACCTCAGTGGTTATACCGCTGGATCAAAACTCCCCACAGTGCATGGTCTGAAACAAAAATGCCCGATTATGGTCTTTTGGATCAGGAAGTTAGCGACATCGTCACGTTTATTGGAGAAGAATATAGTGATTTTGAGTTGGAAGAAGGGCAGGTCAAAAAGGATTTGAAGCTCCTGGCAGGGGGTGACGCAATCAACGGGAAAGAATTAATCAAGACGTATGGCTGCACGGGATGTCACGAAATAGAGGGGGTGGAAGACCGGGGCGAAATAGGGCCGGAGCTGACAACCATTGGAGATATTCATATCAGCCGCCTGGGTTTCGGTGAGATTCAGGTTGCACCCGAAAATCGCACGGTTGCCAATTGGCTCTATAATAAGATGCGCAATCCGAGGCTATTTAAGAAAGAGCTAAAAATGCCTGATTACCATTTCAGCGACCTGGAAGTGGCAGCGCTAACCACCTATCTATTAAGCCGTAAGGGTGAAGAAATTTCATCATCTTATATCCTGCCACTGGGTGCGCCGCCGTCGGATTATGCCCCACAGGGTGAATTCGGCAATATCATTAAAAAGTATCGATGCCTTGTTTGCCACAAGATCAACGGGAAGGGTGGCGATATGGCGACTGACCTTTCCCAGGAAGGAAGCCGCGTTCGAAAAGCGTGGTTGAAGGATTTTATGAAAATCCCTGACACCATCCGACCGATTTTAGTCGATCGCATGCCGCGATTCCATATGTCGGATTCAGAGATCGAAACGGTCTATTCCTATTTTCGAAATGTTCTGGTTGACGATCGTGTGGAAAACCTTTCCGGCGCCATAGAAAAGATGGGTCTTAATGATCCTGACAAGGTAACCAGCGGCAAGGACCTCTATTATGAAAAGTATGCCTGCCAGGCTTGTCACCAGATCGATCTCAAAGGCGGTTTTATAGGCCCGGACTTGACAAAGGCCGGGGAACGGCTACGACCCGAGTGGATTGCCTATTATCTTCGTGATCCCAAAGCATTTTTAAAGCGTTCAGTGAAACCGGTTTTTAATTTTACAGAAACGGAAATCAGGGATCTGACGGCCTTTCTGATACATCCAAAGGAGAAGAAGTGAAGGTGAGACAGAAACGGTCTTTAATTCTATGCGGGGTTTTGTTATTTCCCGCGCTCATGATACTGGTTTTTAATTACCAGGGACTTTTTGCTGCTGAAGGTGAAAGTGTTGCCGGCCAGCCTGCCCGGGTCCCTACAGAAAACCAGCCTGCAACTGGCGCCGGAAATCTTTCCCCGTCCCCTACAGTTGTTCACCAACCCGACCAAGCATTTTTGCTTCCGAAAAAAATAATATCGCCGCTTACCAGGCAAGCACAGAATGGCAAGGTCTTATACGAATACTACTGTGCGCTTTGTCATGGCCAAACCGGTAATGCGGACGGATTTAATGCGTATGCTCTGCGCACCATGGGCATGCCACCTGCAAAACATAGCGATCCTTCCTATATGCGCACGCTTTCGGATGCCCATATCGGCCAGGTCATCCGGGGTGGGGGGACGGTAAAGGGGCGTTCATCTCTGATGCCACCCTGGGGCGGGGTCTTAAGTGATAAGGAAATTTATGATCTGATCAGCTTCCTCCGCACGCTTGCGCAACCGGGAAGTGGTAAGGTGCAACCCTGATTTTAGGTGCTTAGCGTCTCCATATCGACACTTCGTATAACTTATCGTTTGACGTTTCTTACAATCCAAGTTATGATATCACTCGTTTGCCGGTATCCCATGGGAAAACTTCGATTAAAAAATGATGTCCAGAGACCGACAGACGGGGAACGATTCAACGGAAAACGATTGGGTCAGTCAAATGGAAGATCGTATGAATACCTTGGGCCTAGGGCTCTCTTGGGCGATCCGATCGACCCCAATTCCCGCCCGACAAGCGCTGCAGACTATCCGGATACCCAAAATGCTTTTCAGCAATTGCGGGCTTCAATCAAAGATGAAAAAGAAAAACACCTTGTGGCAAGAGACGATGTTTATTTTATTGCTGATCTCGATCGCGCCCGCTGTTGCTCTGGGCGATCATCCCGGAAGCGCGACCCTGCTCAGCGCCGTTAAAACCGGTGAGACGATCACTGTCGATGGCATTGCAAACGAACTTTCCTGGCAAAAAGCGCTGCCGCTCGACATTCAGATCCTGGATGGAACCATCGGAAGGGCAACCGTTGCCATGAAGGCCCTGTATGATGACGAAAACCTGTACCTGCAGATGCGCTGGCAGGACAGGAAAGCCGATGTGGCCGTCCATCAATGGATTTTCGATGACACGGTAAAGCGGTGGCTCCCGGGAACCATGCTGGACCCGCTCAACCGGCTGATAACCTTTAACGAGGACAGGTTTTCGATCAAGTGGAACATAGACGACTCGGTGAACGGGTTCAACATCGCCGGTTGCGCCGTGCTTTGCCACGGTGACCGCATGCATACCAACTACCCCCATGAAAAGGTGGATATATGGGACTGGAAAGCGTCCCGGACAAACCCCTTGAACTATGCCGATGACATGTGGCTGGGCGACAATGTGGGGGACGGCTTCGACAAGGAAGCCAGAAGGGCCGCCCGTCACGGCGACGGCCGAGATGAAAGCGCCGGCATGCCCGGCATGGGGGGCAGTTACAGTAAAAATCTGCGGTTGGTGCGGTCCGGTCCGGACGAGATTCCGGCGCCCAGGTACTGGAAGCCGGGGGCTGCAGGCAAGGACGCTCTGTATATCACCCAGGAAGAGATACGCAATGGCAACGCGGTTGAAATTAAAGATCACCTGTCGATCGACAGGAAAACCCCGATTCCGGGGTATATTCTGTTCCGGCCCATCGGCTCCGGGGGCGACATCGACGCGAAAGGCCTCTGGGAAAACGGCGTCTGGACCCTTGAGTTGAAAAGAAAACTTCAGACCGGCAACCCGGACGACGTGCAATTTGACATCCGCAAGCTATACCGGTTCGGGATATCCGTCCATGACAATTCGGACGGTTTTGACGGGTACAGCCTCGGGCACAGTTTTGATCTGGGCGCCAGGACGCTGGAATTCGGCGGAACAGGGTCCGAGCAGGTGGTGACAATGAGCCTGGTACAGGACTATCTGCTGACAGGGATGACCTATGCGGAAAGGAAAGCAGACGGCCTGGCCCATTCCCAGATCGGCCTGGCGCTGACGGTATTCAATGAAGTGCAAAAGGCCATCGCCGATCTGGATCCAAAGCGTTTTATCGACATTAAATCCAGTTTTATCACCGCCAAGCGAATACCCTCGGTGGAACACATTCAGACCCTGTTAAACAGAATTAATGCCGCTGTGCTGCTCCTGCAGGGCAAGCTGGCGCCTTCCAGGGCAACGTGGTCCATGAGGTTTTTTTCCTGGTGGGGCGCGGTGCAGGCCTATGTCTTTATCCTCCTGGGACTGCTGGCGCTGATTCCCATCAGCCGGTCGGCGCAGATGATAAAAAAGGATGAATTCAGGGTCATGGGGGGATTCCTGCTTCTCATCATGTCCATGATTTTCCTGGAAAGTTTAGGAAGAATCGGCATGATTGCCCGGATACGCGCCCTTCAGAATCTCAGTTTTATGACCAGCGAATATGCATCGTTCGCGTGGGCATTGATCGTTCTGCTGTCTCTTTTTATGGCCAGGAAGGGTTTTCTGGAGCTTGACACCTTGATTGCCGCACTGCAGCAGGCACACGACCTGCTGGAAAGCCGTGTCGAGGAGCGCACCGCAGCCCTTGCGAAAGCCAACGAGGAGATGCGTCTGCAAATCCAGAAGCGGCAGCGGATTGAAGCGGCCCTGCGGGAATCGGAAATGCGGCTGCACGATTTGTCCTCTCATCTTCTGACGGCCCAGGAAACCGAGCGGCGGCGGATATCCCTGGAACTGCACGATGAACTGGGCCAGTCCCTGGCCGTGTTGAAACTCCAGGTGAGATCCATAGAACAAGAACTGCCGGACGGGCAGCTGCCGCAGAAACAGGAATGCGTCAAAATCCTCTCCTACATTGATCAGATCATAGAAAATGTCAGGCGGGTTTCCCGCGATTTGAGCCCCTCGATTCTCGAGGACCTGGGGCTGACGGCGGCGCTTCGCTGGCTGACGGAGGATTTTGCCCAGCATTTCAACATAGACGTGTCCTTTGACATCCCTGATATCGATATCCTCTTTTCCGCCGGCGCCCAGATTATGCTGTACCGCACCTTTCAGGAAGCATTTACCAATATCGGAAAACATTCCGGGGCCGGTTGCGTTGATGTCCGGATCGAACGATCCGGGGACAGGGTTTTATTTTATATTGAAGATGACGGCCGTGGATTTGACATTCACCAGGTTAAAAACAGAGGTCCATCCGAAAAAGGTATGGGATTGCTTGCCATGGACGAGCGCGCAAGACTGCTGGGCGGCAGCCTTAAGATTGATACCGCCGTGGGCCAGGGAACCCGGATTTCACTCGATGTGCCCGTTGTGCAAGGAGGAAATTAACATGTCGGATTACGAAATCGTTCTGGCCGATGATCACAAAATGCTGCGTAAAGGGATCAGAAAACTCATTGAAGCCAACCCGGATATGAAAGTGGTTGCAGAGGTCAATGACGGCCTCGAACTTCTTGAGGTATTAAAAAATATCACGCCCCACATGATCATCCTGGATATATCCATGCCCAATTTAAGGGGGATCGAAGCGACCCGGGAGATCAAAATGATAAACCCCAAGATTAAAATCCTGATTCTTTCCATGCACAATAAGAAGGAATATGTGCACCATGTTTTTTCGGCCGGTGCGGAAGGCTATCTGCTCAAGGAAGATTCGGACACGGAACTTTTCACGGCCATTGAAACCATCCGCCGGGGCGAAAAATATCTTTCCCCGATTCTTTCCATGGAACTGGCCCGGGGGATCATCGAAACCGGCGGGAGCGGAAGCCCTGCCGGCCAATCCCTGACAAACCGTGAAAGGGAAGTTCTCAAACTCATTGCCGAGGGAAAAGCCAACAAAGCCATCGCCGATCTGCTCTATATCAGTGAGCGGACCGTTCAGCATCACCGGGCAAGCATCATGAAAAAATTGAACATCAACAATGTTGCCGACCTGGTAAAATATGCCATCCGTCAGGGATATACCACCACCAACCCCTGAAGGCTGTCCCGCAGCCCGAGATTTTTTTTAAAATCCGTATCGATTGTCCGATTTTCATAAGAAAAATTGATCGCCGGATTACCTCCCGGTCATTAAGAAATAAATTCAAATTATTCAGGATAGTTATCTGTAAGGCCCCGCCGCGCTTTTTCTTCTCTGAAGCGCGCCTGCGAGGCTCCCTCCGGTCCCTTGTCCCGGGGCGCTTTCAAAAAAAAGGATATTGACAACCCAATTTTGAGGGTTTATAGGGGAACAAATTCTTCCCGGGACGGGGCAATTGTGACGGACCGGGGTTCGTGCTATAAGGGACAAGGGATGATGGACTCGTAAAAAGTCAAAATCGGGATGGCTTCGTAAAAAGCTCCGAATTCAAGGCGCGCGAATGTTGTGTCGTGAGGCGTACTTAGCGTACGCCGCAGCGACAACGACATGAAGCGCAACGCAGAAGTTGGACTTTTTACGAAGCCATCAGAGATGGATTTAAGTTTTTTGGGTTAATAAGTTAACCTTTTATAATGTGTAATAAAAAATTTTGAACAATGCGCAGAAAGAGGCTCCCCGGGGGCGGGTGGATATTCACAAGGCAACGCTGGTTGATGTCATTCTGATAGTTATTATCATACTGGTGGCCGGGGGTCTTATTATCAAAACGAAATTTGGTCTCCAGTCATCAAAGGCAACGGAGGCTTCCATATATCATGACGGCAAATTGTTCGAACGTCTTTCGCTGGATAAAAACCAGGAGCGCGTTTTGTTGAATGGAAAAATGATCGTGGAAGTTCGGGACAAAAGGATAAGGGTCAAGCAGTCGGATTGCCCCCGCAAAATCTGTGTGACCACCGGCTGGATCCGGCATGCGGGAGAGGCGATCGTGTGCGTGCCCTTTAAGACCTTGATCGAGATCAAATCTTCGACCGCACCGCTGGTGGATGCGGTGGTTTTTTGATGGGTGTAAGGAAATATACGTGACAGTCTTAACGCAGGATAAAGGGGTTTACCGGATGGGGCTGCTGGTGGCGCTGGCCTGCGTGCTTCAGATCGCCGAGTCCCTGATACCGCATCCGGTGCCGGGGCTCCGGCTGGGGCTGGCCAACCTG
>JAUYIZ010000166.1 GCA_030688615.1 Desulfobacterales bacterium
TTGACAAGATTAACTGGATCGACAAAATATTTTTAAAAAAATCCCACAAATCCTGTTGATCCTGTCTAAATATTAACGAACTAAAGTTCGAGTTTTAAGTTTTAAGGTATTTCAGGTCAAAGGCCCCAGGAAATCAATACCAAAAACGTAAATTTTTCTCACGTTTTTGATTTACAAAGCTTAATGACTTCATTAGTAACCCTATTGGATATTGACCTCAACTCTTCAATCAATTCTGTCGCATCTAAATCAGAAAATTTCTATTTTTTCTTAAACCGTGAACCGGTAACCGTAAACCGGCAACCGGCAACGGTTCCACCTGTTTTTTATTCAAACAATGAAAGCTGCACCCGCAGGTCCTTTTTTCTTTTGGTTGCCGGGGCTTCCCGCTCGATCAACTGCTCATCGATGTCCTGGATAAACGGGGATATCTGCCGCGGGACCTTCTGGCCGAATATCCTGCGGGTTTTCACCCAGGTCATAAACAGCCGCTCTTGGGCCCGGGTCATGGCCACGTAGAACAGCCTTCTTTCCTCGTCCGGGTCCGTTTCCTGGTGGCCCGTGCCGCAAAAAGGAATGAAGCCGTTTTCGCTCCCGACGATAAAGACCACCGGGAACTCAAGGCCCTTGGCACCGTGCAGGGTGGACAGCGTGACCTTTTCGGCGCGCGCATCATAATCGTCCGCATCCCCGGCCAGGGCGGCCATGGATAAAAAATCGCCGGCATTGCGGCCGTATCTTCTTGCGGAGGCATAGACCCGGTTCAAGGCCTCAGTGATTTGAGGGTCCTCCGGTAGGGGTGCTTTCGCACGTAAAACTTGGGCCAAATGCCTGAGCTTTTCCTCAACGTTCCTGGTCTCCATGTCTTTTTTTACCTCCGCCAGCCAGCGGATCAGTTTGATCAGGTTGACCTGCCCGGTTCTGCTGACTTCGGGCACCGGAAAGAATATTGCCTTTTCAAGGGTCTTTTGTAAAGAAAGCCGTTTCTGAAAGCTCCAGAATTTTAATTTGTCCAGCGTTTTGGCCCCCAAAACGGCATGGCAAGCGCCGGCAACCTTCTCAAGGTCGCTGAACGTTCCGGCGCCGCAGGCAAGCTTTAACAGAGAAACAATTTCAGCGACCCCTTTTTGCCGCCAGGTCCGGTCTTTGCTCAGGCACTGAAAGGGGATCCCGGCAGCGTGGAAGCACTGCTCAAAAACCTTTGCCTGCCGGCCCGTGCGGTACAGGACGGAAAAATCCGAAAAACTTCTTTCTTTTCCGACAGATGCCGCATCGACGCTGCCAAAATCCATGGAATGAAAACCAATCCCGCCGATCATCCTTTCTATGATTTTACCCACGGCAACGGCTTCGGCTTTTTCCGTTGCCAACTGCAGGACATTTATCTTTTTTACATGGTTGGGTACGGCTGTCTGATTCTGCCGGCCCATGACCTGGTCGGAACTTTGGATAATGACGGGGCTGGAGCGGTAGTTTCTGTCCAGCTCGATCACGCAAGCTGCGGGAAAGTCCCGGGTGAATTGGGTGAAATAGCGCACATCCGAACCCCTGAAGCCGTATATGGACTGGTTCGGGTCCCCGATGGCGCAAATATCTTTCCGGGGATCCGAGAGGGCCTTGATGAGCCGGTACTGGCCCGGATTGATATCCTGATATTCATCCACAAAAATGTATTTAAACCGTTCTTGATAGGTCCGACAGAGCACAGGGTCCGTCTCGAAAAGACACACGCTCTGAAAAATAAGATCTTCGTAATCATAAAACCCGTAAATGTTCAACAGGTCCTGATAGATCGCATAAAGCTTTGCAATCAGATCGTTTTCATGTTCTTTTTCCTGCTGCTGCCCCCGGGAAAATGAACCTGGCTGCTGCTTGTAACTCACGATTTTCCGCAGCAGATCGTCCGGTTTGACATCCACCTGTATCCCCTGTTTTTCAGCCTGGTTGATGGCCTCTGCGCAAAGAACCCTGCGGTCTGATTCATCCAGCACATGTCTTTTTGCCCGTCCTTCCTCCTGGCCCTCCTCGCGTTCGGTTAATATTTTAAGACACAGGGAATGAAAGGTGCCGACCAGGGGAAACGGCCGGACATCGCCCAGCATGCCGGTCAGCCTTTCCCGCACCTCTTCGGCCGCCTTGTTCGTGAAGGTGATTGCCAGAATATTTTCGGGCCTGGCCCTTTTTTCCGCGAGCAAAAAAGCGATGCGGTGAATCAGGGTCCGGGTTTTCCCGGTGCCGGGCCCGGCAACAATCAACAGGGGGCCCTGTCCGTGTTCCACCGCCTGTTTTTGTCGATCGTTTAACTGGAGCGGTATTTTTTCCGCGGTTTTTATCGGGTTGTCCGCCTTCCCGGGTTCCGTTGTGGCCGGGGGGGTTGGATCGGGAGACGATTGTTCGGCCCCGTCTTTTTTTCCGGGTTCCGGGGATTGGAAAATCGTTCTCTGGCCGGAAAGCTCCTTTCTTTCCTGAAAATTAAAAATACTGAGCCTGCCAAACTCGCCGTCATAACCCGGATCGAAACGGATCTTATTCTCCCGTATTCTTTTGATTGCTTCTGCCAGCAGGGAAACTCCCGCCCGGTCGATCTCCGGGATGGTGCGCTCCTGCAGGATGGCCAGTTCAGGTCCTAATTTTTGAAGAAGTTCGCCGTAGACCTGGTGAACCCGCCCGGTCGGACTTTTTACCTGGAATATTTCCGCCAGGATAGTCTCCAGCGGCACGATGCGGCAATAGGGGTGGTGTTTTTCCGGCAACGTGTTTTCCGGCCGGTCCGCAAGCTGCTGGACCCGGTATAAAACCCCTAAGGTAAGAGGCTTGCCGCAGACGTGACAGATATTGTGCTGCAGCCTGGTTTCCCGGGGCGTCAGGCAGACATGGCACTTGCGGTGACCGTCCGCGTGATATTTTCCCTCCTCGGGGTAAAATTCCATCGTTCCCAGGAAACGTCCGGGATCGCCCGTCTTCAGGGCCTCTTTGATGGCATCAAACGACAGGTCCGTATCAAAGATATTGGCCTCCCGTCCCAGCTTCAGGGGCGAGTGGGCGTCCGAGTTGGATACCAGGGTCAGCCCGTCCAGACCGGACACCCTCCAGTTCATGGGCGGATCTGAGGAAAGCCCGGTTTCAACTGAAAATATGTGTTCGGTCAGATCTTCAAAACATTCTCTGATGGAATCAAATCCCGATTTTGACCCCAGAACGGAAAACCAGGGCGTCCATATGTGGGCCGGGATTACATATGCCTTATCCGTGACGGTCAATACGATTTCAAGCAGGTCCCTGGCATCCAGGCCCAATATGGGTCTGCCGTCGGAATGAATATTTCCGATGGATTCCAGTCTGCCGTTAAATTTATGCGCTGTTTCCATGTCCGGGAAAAAGACCAGGTTGTGGTTTTTGCGTGTCTTTCCTTCCTTTTTGTATATGTTGCTGATTTCGACGCTTAAAATAAAGCGGACATCCCCCCGGCATGATTGCGGGACCTGCCGGTTGCAATTTTCCGCTATGTGCGCTTTCAGCTTGAAAAGGCCCGGCCCGGCAGGCTCCAGTTTTTCCCTGATCTCGGCAAACCAGCCCGGATGGGTAAAATCCCCGGTTCCAAGGACCCTTATTCCCTTTAATTGCGCTGCAATATGCAGGTTTTCCAGGTCGAGATTTTTCGCGGTGGCTCTGGAAAAACGGGAATGAACATGAAGATCTGCTATAAATCTCATTTTTTTTACATTTTTCTTGTTTTTTTTATATAACCCGTATATATTGTTTATTATTTATATTATCAACACAATATCTTGTATTTTTTTATTTATTGAGAATCTATATTTTTGGTTTATAAGTTTATGTTTTTTTGTTGATAATTTGTCAATATATCTCTGTTTATTGACCACCGGTGTTGGTTTGGACAAAACCATGGAGTTGTGAAATCGTTTGGTCATTTTTATTGTCCGTTTTATTTGAATTTATCGGTCTTGATTTCAAGCTGTTGTAGCACTTATTGGTGTTATTGACAGACAATTAGACTTATTTATTATTATTTATTAAATTAAATAAGGATAAAGCAATGAAGTTGACAATTAATAAAGGCGACATTCTCGATGTGCTTGGCAAGATCCAGGGATTGACCGGTCGAAAAAGCAGCCTGGCGATCACGGAAGCGGTTTTGGTCAAGGCCGGCAACGGGCAGGTGACCCTGACGGCAACGGATCTGGAAACGGGGTTTGAAGGCGTTTATCCGGCCAAAGTCGAGTCGGAAGGAACCATCGGCATCCATGCCAGGAAATTTTTTGAAATTGTCAAAGATTTTCCCAGTGAGGACATCCAGATCGACGAGGTGGAAAACCACTGGATTGAAATCGGCAAAGACAAGGTGCAATATCACCTGGTGGGAATGAACCCGGATGACTTTCCGGAGGTTCCCCGGCTGGAAGATACGAACCTGCATGACTTTGATTCGGGGATTCTGAAAACGATGATTGAAAAAACCGTTTTCATCGGCGGTCTTTCCGATGACAAACGCGCCCACCTGGTGGGGGTGTTTTTAGAAAATTTAAATCAGGCGGGGCAACATATCGTCAGAATGGTTTCCACCGACGGCAGCCGCCTGTCAACGGTGGACTGTTTTACGGAAAGTGACCTGAAAATACCTCTGGGAGAGGGGATCATCATCCCCAAAAAAGGTCTTAGCGACGCCGGCAAGTTTTTAGACGGTTCCGGAACGGTCAGGATCGGCGTCAAAAACAATAATTTCATCCTAAAAAAAGAAAAGGAAACCATTATCATAAGGCTTCTGGAGGGAACTTTTCCGAAATATCACGATATCATCAAAAAAACCGGCGGGCACAACATTCAGTTCGATAAACGCAAGTTTCTGATGATGCTCAAAAGAATGTCCATTTTAACGTCCGATAGCTACAAGGGGGCCCTGTTCAAATTCGAAGCCGGAAAACTGACCATCAACGCGACCAACCCGGATATGGGCGAATCCAAAGAAGATATGGAAATAGAATTCAGCGGAAAAACCATCGAAGTTTCCTTCAACCCCAAATTTTTTACTGACGCGCTGAACATGATTGAAGAAGACACCATCCTGATGAATATCATCAATGAAGAAAAACCATGCATCATAAAAGGAGAGAATGACGATAGATTCTTAACCGTCATCATGCCGATGAAAATATGACAGAAAACAACGCCACATACAACGAAGACAATATCAAAGTGCTGGAAGGGTTGGAAGCGGTTCGAAAAAGGCCGTCCATGTACATTGGCAATATCGATATCGACGGGCTGCATCATCTGGTCTATGAGGTGGTGGACAACAGCATCGACGAAGCCATGGCCGGGTACTGTGACCTCATCAACGTGACGGTTCATCCGGATAACAGCGTCAGTGTCGAAGACAACGGCCGGGGCATTCCCGTAGGGATTCATAAAACCGAGAAAGTGCCGGCAGTTGAAGTTGTCATGACCAAACTGCACGCGGGGGGGAAATTTGACAATGACTCCTACAAGGTCTCGGGCGGTCTCCACGGCGTGGGGGTGTCCGTCGTAAACGCCCTGTCGAGGTTTCTGGAAATAGAAATATATTCGGAAGGCAATATTTATTATCAGACCTACGAAAAGGGAAAGAAAACCAGTGAACTGAAAATTACCGGCAAAACGCGCAAGCGCGGCACCAAGGTTCATTTTTTTCCGGACACGGAAATCCTCACGACGGATAATTTCAGCAATGAAATCATCAGCCGCAGGCTGATGGAACTGGCCTATTTAAATAACAGTGTCCGGATCATCCTGGACGATGAGCGCTTCAACAAACAGGAGGAGTTCTTTTACAAGGGCGGCATTTCCTCTTTCGTGGAATATCTGAATAAACGCAACACGGCCCTGCACAAGCCCATTTACATACAGGGTGAAAAAAATGACGTGATCATGGAAGTGGCCATTCAGTACAACGACACCTTCAACGAAAAAATATTTTCCTTTGCCAACAATATCAAGACCGTCGAAGGCGGATTTCACGTGTTCGGCTTTAAAGCCGCATTGACCCGGACCATCAATCAATATGCCACCAATGGAAATCTTCCCAAGAACATGAAGGAAAAGATCAGCGGCGACGATGTCCGGGAAGGCCTGACCGCGGTTTTGAGCGTAAAATTAAAATCCCCCCAGTTTGAAGGCCAGACCAAGACCAAGCTGGGAAACAGTGAACTCAAGGGTCTTGTGGAGTCCTTGATCAATGATAAACTCGGGATATATTTTGAAGAGAACCCGGCGACGGCCAAAAAGATCGTCTCCAAAGCGGTGGACGCCGCCCGGGCCAGGGACGCGGCCAAACGGGCCCGCGACATGGCCAGAAGCAAGGGTTCCCTGATCGATTCGACGCTGCCCGGCAAGCTGGCGGAATGTCAGTTTTCCGAGCCCGCGGAAAGGGAGCTTTTTCTGGTGGAAGGCGATTCCGCGGGCGGCAGCGCCAAGCAGGGCAGGGATCGAAGGTTTCAGGCCATTTTGCCCCTCAAAGGTAAAATACTGAATGTCGAAAAAGCCAGGTTCGATAAAATATTACGCAGCGATGAAATAAAAAACATGATCACCGCCCTGGGCACCGGCGTGGGCAGCGAGGAATATGATATTGAAAAAATACGCTACCACAAGGTGATCATCATGACGGATGCCGATGTGGACGGCTCTCACATCCGGACCCTTCTGTTGACGTTCTTCTACCGGCAGATGAATGATATTATCGACAAGGGCTATTTATATATCGCCCAGCCGCCCCTGTTCAAAGTGGGCAAGGGCAAAAGCGAGCTCTTTTTAAAAAATGAAACCGAGCTCAATGACCATATTATCAAAAGAGTCTGCGAAAAAAAAAGAGTGCAGGTCGGGGACACCGGAAAGAGCATCTCCGATCATGAACTTTATCTTTTCACCGGAGATCTGTCCGAATTTTTTTCACTGATGGTTCTTTTGGAACGGCGGGGCTTTATCCCCGATATCGTAGAAACACTGATTGAAGAAGGAATCAAGGACAAGTATTTTATCCGGGATATCCAGAAGATGAGCGCCATAGCCGGGATCCTGCAACAGAAAGGCTACGGCGTCAGCGAACCGTCGGACAACGAAGAAGGCAAGGTGTACGCGCTGATCGTCTCCCCGGTGGAAAACACCTCAAAAACCGGCCTGGGGCTCATCCGAAAAGATGTCGAACCGGTTAAAATTGGGGCCGCGCTCGTTTTTTCGTCTGAATTTCAGCGCCTGCTGGTTCTGGGAAGAAAGATGCTGAAATTCAACAATCAGCCGTTTCTGATTTTTGACAAAGAGGATGAAAACGGTTTTATCCGCAAGGAGAATAAAAAGGAGCTTCTCGCGTACATCATCGAAGAAGGGAAAAAAGGCCTGGTGGTCCAAAGATACAAAGGCCTGGGGGAAATGAACCCGGAACAGTTGTGGGAAACCACCATGAATCCGGAAAAACGGACCCTGCTTCAGGTCCGGATCGAAGACACGGTTGAATCGGATGAGATTTTCACCATCCTCATGGGAGACGAGGTGGAGCCCCGGAGGGAGTTTATCCAGACCAATGCGCTGATGGTCAACACCCTGGACATCTAAACTTGACGGTTCCGTAAAAAGCTAATTTACGCCGCTGCGCGGCGCTGTAACCGAAAATAACTTTTGGCTCCCTTAGACCGTCATTCCCGCGAAGGCGGGAATCCAGAACGCGTTAGATTTACTGGATGCCGGATCGGGGTCCGGCATGACGTAAACGGGTTAGTTATTTGA
>JAUYIZ010000167.1 GCA_030688615.1 Desulfobacterales bacterium
TCAAATAACTAACCCGTTTACGTCATGCCGGACCCCGATCCGGCATCCAGTAAATCTAACGCGTTCTGGATTCCCGCCTTCGCGGGAATGACGGTCTAAGGGAGCCAAAAGTTATTTTCGGTTACAGCGCCGCGCAGCGGCCTAAATTAGCTTCTCAATAAGTCCGGGTAGTCGGATACCATACCATTTCACTGGATTCCCGCGAAGGCGGGAATCCAAAAGACTGGATGCCCCCGGATCAAGTCCGGGGCAGGCTTAACAAGTCCGGCATGACGGGGGGCGGTTCTGGATGCCCCAGGATCGGGCCTGCCCCGGACTTGATCCGGGGTCCGGCATGACGAGGGTCTTTCTTCGTTATACCTCCAGAAATTTTTTTGCTTTCTGGTCCACCTGGTCCGCCATCTCCTGCTTGAATGCATCCAGGTCTTCTTTCAGCCCGTTGTCTGACAGGGAAAGGATCTGAACCGCAAGAACCCCTGCGTTGCCGGCGCCGGGCTTTCCGATCGCCACGGTGGCGACGGGGATCCCGGGAGGCATCTGGACCGTGGACAGAAGGGCGTCCAGGCCTTGCAGGCAGGAGGAGTCGATGGGAACCCCGATAACCGGCAGCGAGGTGTGGGCCGCCAGCACCCCGGCAAGATGGGCCGCATGCCCGGCGCCGGCAATAATCACCTTTATCCCGCGCCGGCGTGCCGAAGATGCCGCTTCTGCCGCCTTGTGAGGGCTCCGGTGCGCCGACGCCACGGTCATCTCAAAGGGAACGCCGAATTTTTTCAGCACGGCCACGGCTTCGGACATGACCGCAAGATCCGAATCGCTTCCCATCACGATGCTCACCAGGGGCTTTTCCTCAAGCCTTTTGATGGCTTTCTGCCCGATGTCCCTGCGGTAATAAGCACCGTTCCAGGTTATCTTTCCCGCCGCGCGGTACGCCGTGGCTATGGCATGTCCCACGGTGTCGCCCAGGGCGGTGACGCCCAGAACGCGCCCGCCGTTTACAACGATTTTCCCGTCTGTAAGGGCGGTGCCGGCATGAAAAACCATAACGTCTTTCATGCGGCGGACATTTTCCAAGCCTGAAATCGGCATCCCTTTTTTATATGAGCCCGGATAACCTTTAGCTGCCATCACGACGCACACGGACGCTCTGGGATCGATTTCCAGCCTGCAGGTGTGCAGCCGCTGGTCGATAACGGCCTCCATGATGGGGATGATATCGCTTTTCAGGCGGATCAGGAGCGGCTGAGCCTCCGGGTCCCCAAAGCGCGCGTTAAATTCGAGGACCTTGATCTGATCCTTGTGGATCATGAGCCCGGCGTAGAGCATGCCCTTGTAGGGGCGGCCTTCGGCTGCCATGGCCTGCACGGTGGGGATCATGATCTCTTTCATGATCCGCTGCTGCAGGTAAGGGTCGATGACCGGCGCCGGTGAGTAGGCGCCCATGCCGCCCGTGTTGGGTCCTTTGTCGTTGTCAAAGATGGCCTTGTGGTCCTGGCAGGACGGCAGGGGAAGCACGGTGTTGCCGTCGGTAAAGGCAAGAAAAGAGGCTTCTTCGCCCTGCAGGCACTCTTCGATCACCACCTGGTTGCCGGCATCCCCGAAGGCGCGTTTTTTCACAATGAGCGCCAGCGCCTCCACGGCTTCCTTGAGGGTCGCGCAGACCATGACCCCTTTGCCGGCGGCAAGCCCGTCCGCCTTGACGACCAGCGGCGCACCCATTTTGTGAATATAGGCCTCCGCGTCTTTATAGCGGGTGAACACCCGGCCCCTGGCCGTGGGGATGAGGTATTTTTCCATCAGGCTCTTGGCAAAAGCTTTGCTGGACTCTATCTCGGCAGCCCTCTGGGTTGCGCCGAAAACCCGCAGCCCTTCCTTTTCGAGTATGTCAACGATACCTCTGGAAAGGGGGGCTTCCGGGCCCACCACGGTCAGGTCAACCCGTTCATCTTTGGCAAATTGAACCAGCGCGTCCAGATCCTCGGCCTGGATGGGCACGCAGGTTGCCAGTTGCGCGATCCCGGCATTGCCGGGTGCGCAAAATATTTTTTTTACTTCAGGGCTGCGGGATATCTTCCAGACCAGGGCATGTTCCCGGCCGCCGCCGCCGATCACCAGGACTTTCATAGTTTCTCCATTTTAGAAACAGTTTACAGTTTCCGGTTTAAAGTTGCCGGTTAAAAACAGTTTACGGTTACCGGTTCACAGTTACCGGTTTTTTTAATGAACTATGCAACGATTGAAGCATTTTAGATATTGACTTCCACTCTTCAATCAATTCTCCCGCATCTGATTTCTGTTTTTTAAACCGGTAACTGTAAACTGTAAACTGTTCTTAACCGTTTCCGCCTCTTCTTGGATGCGCCGCCAGGCCCAGATCAATCAATTGGTCCAGCAGGCGGCTGAAACTGATGCCGGCCGTCTTGGCAGACAGCGGCAGCAGGCTGTTGGCCGTCATCCCGGGAATCGTGTTGGTCTCGAGGACATAGATTTCCCGGTCTTTGAGTATCATGTCGGTCCGGCTGTAGCCTCTGCAGAAAAGAGACTGGTGCGCCATTTTTGCATAGGTCCGGGCGCGTTCAGCCATCGCGTCATCTATGCGCGCCGGGCATATTTCCTGTGTGGCCCCCGGGTCATACTTGGCCTTGTAGTTGAAAAAAGGGTGCTGTTTGTCCGGGATGATCTCAACGACGGGCAGTGTCTCCAGCCGGTCGTTGCCCAGGACAGCCACCGTCAGCTCGGTTCCCTCCAGAAAGGCCTCCATGAGAACCGCATCGTCCTGATCAAAGGCCGTTTCCACGGCCCCGGCCAGGGCCTCCGGGGTCCGGACGACGGAAACGCCGATGCTGGAGCCGCCGTTTGCCGGCTTGATCACGACGGGAAAGCCAAGCTGCCCGGCACAGGTCTCCGGGTTGAACGGCTCTTGTTTATGGATCACGACATACGGGGGCATCGGCAGGCCCGCTGTTTCGTAAAGCTGTTTGGAGAGCACCTTGTTCATGGCCACGGCGCTGCCCAGAACACCGGAGCCCTGATAGGGGATATTCAAAAGCTCGAGCAGCCCCTGGACCGTTCCGTCCTCACCCAACGGGCCGTGCAGCATGATCAGGGCCACATCGATGCGGGGCGCATTTTGCACCAGCTTGGCAAGATCTGTTTTGGGGTCGTACTGCACGACCCGGTATTTTTCCTTGTCCAGGGCCTCCAAAACATGCCGGGCGCTGTTCAGGGAAACTTCCCGTTCGGCCGAGAAGCCGCCTGCAATGAGCGCGACCGTTAACTTCTTAACCATTTTTTTGAGCGCTTTCCGCCAAAGAAATAAGCTGTAACCGATTAAGATTACAGCTTATTTTTATACGTGGTGGCGATGCAGGGACTTGAACCCCGGACACTGCGGATATGAGCCGCATGCTCTAACCAACTGAGCTACATCGCCGGACACCTTTACAAAAGTCAGCTGTAATTACCAACTCATTTTCCCGGAGTCAAGCTGAAAAACAAAACCGGCGGCTATCCCCGGGAGGAGCCTTCCACCTGGATGCTGAATTCTTCCAGGTCCGTCGGAAGATTTCCGAAAACAATCATGAAAGATACGCTCTGATTCGGTTTGACGCCCACATTGGCGTTATGGTCCCCGGGCCGGTTTGACAGCCGGGTTCTTATGGCTTCCGGGCTCAGACGCGCAAGCTCCTCTTCCGCCAGGATGTTCCCGCCGTACACCGTTGCAACACGGGTGCTGATTTTGCCCTTGTTAAAGAGTTTTCCCGTGACCCGGATAAAGCTGCGGGGTTCGGGATATTCGTTTTTAACCTTGCCGGAGATAACAAAAATCTTTTGTCCCCCAGCACTGTCCAGAAACTTGCTTTCGATGTCAGACGTGGTCATCTTGAGATTGCCGGCCTCGGGAACCTCCGGCTTGAAATAATCGCTGACGTAGGGAATGTTCCATCCGCCCACGGCCGCCTTCAAGCGGTCCGGGCCCATGGGTCCCAGCAGCGTGTACAGGGCGTAGCCCCCGCCGGCTGCCAGCGTTATCATAAAAAAAACAAGAATCTGGGTGCGGATGCGTCGGAAGGGTTTTTTCGGTTTTCCTTTTTTCAGGGCCGCGGCATCGCCCATTTGAGCCATGTAATCCCCTAAAGTTTTTTTGGCGTCTTGCGCGCCGTCCCGGTCCGGCAGGGCTTCCATGTAAATCGCCGCTTTGGGTCCTTGGGCCATTACCCCGGCGACGGATTCCTCAGAAGGGCTTTCCTCTTCCGGCCCCTGGACCTGTGCGGCCTGCTGCGCCTCAAAAAAAGCCGCCCCCTCGAGCTCATCCGGATCAAGGTATTCCATCGGGGTTTCAGGGAACTCCTCTTCCGGCGCAACATCTTCCGGGGCTTGCAGCGCCAGGTTCAGCGCCTCCAGGTCGATTGAATCCATCTCCTGCAGGTCCGGTGCCGCTGCTTTTTCTTCCTCCAATGCTTCCAGTTGCAGGTCCCCGCCCAGGTCCAGCTCCAGGTTCAGGTCCGGATCTCCGGGTTCCGCTGGTTCCCCTGGTTCCCCTGGTTCTTTCGGCACAGCCGTACGGTCTGCCGGAATTTCCGGCTCCAGCACCAGCTCCAGCCCCAGCTCTTCAAATTCCGCAGGCTCTTCCGGCACTATCGTGCCGTCCGCCGGAATTTCCAGGTCCAGCTTCAGATCCTCCAGGTCAAAGGAACCCGGGTCCTGCAGGTCCGGCGGCGGCGTTATCTCTGATTTTAACTCCGCTTCCGGCGGCATTTCAATCCCGCCGGAGCTTGGAAGAGAGGGTGGCCCTTCAGGGGGCGGCTGGTCTTCGGGAGGGTAGGCGACATAGACCGTTTGACATCTGGAGCAGCGAACTTTGGAACCCGTTTTTTTAACCAGGCGGTCGGGCAGATTAAAGCTCGTGTCACATTTTTTACAGGTGGTGATCATGGGGCCGTCCTTGAGGAAAGGGGGTTATCATAGTCCGAGCTCCTGTAATTGCTCGAGCAGTTCTTTCTGTTTATCTGTAAGGTCCTTGGGCATATTGATAATAATCCTGACAAAAAGATCTCCTCTCCCGCTGCCCTGCATAAAAGGAATCCCCCGGCCGGACAGCCGCATATTTGTCCGGTGCTGGGTTCCCGGCGGTATTTTCAGACTTACTTCCTTGCCTTCGAGGGTCGGCACGCTCATGGTTGCGCCCAGGAGCGCATCGCTCAGCTTGATTTTCTGGTTGATGTACACATTGTAGCCATCCACCTCGAACAGGGGATCTTCCAACAGCCTGGCCTTTATATAAAGGTCCCCGGCCGGCCCCCCGAAAGGACTGGGCTCGCCTTTTCCGGCCAGGCGCAGTTTCTTGCCGGTTACCATGCCCTTGGGCACTTTGACCGTGACGGTTTCCGCCTGGCCCTGGTGTTGCAGGGTCAAGGTCTTGCTCGTCCCGGTCACCACTTCCTGTAAGCTGAGGCCAAGTTCGTACACCAGATCAGAGCCTTTGACCGGCGCCTGGGGCTGCCTGCCGAAGGGACCTCCGGCATTGCGGGCGTTGTATGAAAACCGCCGGCCCCCGCCCGCGCCTGAAAAAAAGTTTGCCCCGCCGAAGCCGAACTCCCGCAGGATGTCGCCCAGGTCGGCGCCTTTGAATATGTCTTCCTGGGTGTAGCGTTTGCGGAAACCGTCGGCCCCGAATTCATCGTACTGTTTTCTTTTTTCCTTGTCGCTCAGGACCGCATAGGCTTCGCTGACCTTTTTAAACTGTTCTTCGGCCACCTTGTCGCCTTTGGTGCGGTCCGGGTGATATTTCATGGCCAGCTTTCGATAAGCCCGCTTGAGCTCTTCGTCGGAAGCTGTCTTGTTTATCTCCAATAGTTTGTAATAGTCTGTTTCAGGCATGGTCGCATTCTCTGCTTTCGTACTTCAGTCGCTATCTACCTGCTAAAAATAAGTTTTTCGCCGGCCGGTGTCAAGCAGAATAGTGGGTTTTGCCGGCAGAAAATCAAAACGCGCCGGATTTTTCAGCGGGAAAAGGCCTTGATGGATATGATCAGCACGGAAATCGCTGCGGGGGTGATGCCTTCCACCCGGCCGGCCTGGCCCAGGGTTGAGGGCCGGATGTCGGACAGCTTCTCTTTCAATTCATTGGAAAGGCCGTGGACGGTTGAAAAATCAAACGCCTCGGGTATTTTCACCTGCTCCAGGCTCTGATGCTTTTCGATTTCCTTGAGCTGCTTGTGAATATAGCCCTCATACTTGATTTCAATCTCCACCTGCCGGGCAACCTTGGCGCCAACGGGTTCCGGGCTCCGGGCCAGGGCCGCAACCACCTGATAATCAAGCTCGACCCTTTTTAACAGTTGATCCAGATACACGCCGTTGTCGATGGGTTTTGCCCCCTGCCGAATCAGATAATCATTGGTTTCCGGCGTGGGTTTTATCACGACCGTCCGGATGCGTTTTATTTCATCGGCGATCTGCCTTCTGCGCTCCGTGATCTGCTGCAGCGCCGCCTTGGGGATCAGGCCCAGCAAAAACCCCTTGTCCATCAGCCTGAGGTCGGCATTGTCTTCGCGCAGCATGAGGCGATATTCCGCCCGCGAGGTAAACATGCGGTAGGGTTCCCGGGTGCCCCTGGTGACAAGGTCGTCGACCATCACGCCCATGTAGGCCTCGGACCTGTCAAGAATAAAAGCGGGCCGCCCCTGGATCCGGCAGGCCGCATTGATGCCGGCCCACAGGCCCTGGGCGGCGGCCTCTTCATAGCCGGAAGTTCCGTTGATCTGGCCCGCCAGGAAGAGCCCTGAAATCAGCCGGGTCTCCAGGGTGCGTCTCAGTTGAATGGGGTTGACGTAATCGTATTCCACCGCATAGGCCGGCCGCACGATTTCAGCCTGCTCCAGGCCGGCAATCGATCTTACGAGCCGGACCTGAACGTCCACGGGCAGGCTGTTTCCCAGGCCGCTGGCATAGATTTCCTCGGTTTCCAGGCCTTCCGGTTCCAGAATGACCTGGTGCCGGTCCCGGTCGGGAAATTTGACGATTTTATCTTCAAATGAAGGGCAATACCTGGCGGAAACCCCCTGGATGATTCCGCCGTAAAGCGCGCTGTATTTCAGGTTCTCGCGGACGATCCGGTGGCTTCCGGGATGGGTATAGCCGATGAAGCTGGGCACCTGGGGCATGACAATTTTATCCGTAAAGAACGAAAAGGGCTCCGGGTCTTGCCGGCCGTCCTGTCTAACAAAGCGGGTAAAATCGATGCTTGATTTTTTCAGCCTGGGCGGCGTGCCGGTCTTCATTCTTCCCAGGGTAAATCCAAGCTTGCGAAGATTGTCCGCAAGATCGTAGGAAGCAAAATCACCGGCCCTGCCGGCCTGGATGGAGCTAAAGCCGATGTGAACCAGCCCGCTCAAAAACGTTCCGGTGGCCAGAACCAGGGCGGCGGCGGAATAGCCGAAGCCGGTATGGTCGGTTACACCGACCAGCCTGCCGTCGCTGACCTCCAGCTGATCGACCCGTGCCTGTTTCAGGTCCAGATTGGGTTGGACTTCCACCGCGGCTTTCATGACCGCATGATACCGGGCCTTGTCGTTCTGGGATCTTGAAGAACGGACGGCAGGGCCCTTTTTGGTGTTGAGGGTCTGGTACTGGATGGCGGTTTTATCGGCCGCCCTGGCCATCTCGCCGCCCAGGGCGTCGAGCTCTTTGACCAGCTGGCCCTTGGCCATGCCGCCGATGGAGGGGCTGCACGGCATGGCCGCCAGCTTGTCCAGGTCCATGGCCAGCAGGAGAACGCTGCAGCCCATTCTGGCGGCGGCCAGGGCGGCTTCACAGCCTGCGTGCCCGGCGCCCACCACGATGATGTCGTATTTTCTGGGATGGAAAACCATTTGAAATTTACCCATAAAGCCATTATTATTTGACGGTTGCGTAAAAAGCCGGTTTACCCCGGTGCCATCCGGTGTTTTCAAGCAGTCCTGGATAGCGCTAAAGCTTCACTGGATTCCCGCCTTCGCGGGAATGACGTATGCAAGGGGCTTGCGCCCCGTTGAATGAAAGTATTACGACAAAACCACAACATGTTGTGCATAAAGAACGCTCAATACCAGTTTGGTTGTGGTTTCACTGAGCCGAGCAAAAACCGCAATATATTGGGAATGCATCTTAATTTAACCACAATATATTGTATGCACTCATTACTTTCATAGGAATGACGTATCCAGGAGCGCACGCATCTTTCCCAGGGCTTCTGGATTCCCGCCTTCGCGGGAATGACGGGTTTGGTGGCTTTTTTCGAGACGTTGAAACGTATAATCCGTCTTTACATTTTTATCATTATATTACTTATATCATACAGGTCAAGCTGCCGATGAGCTACAGATGACAGGGCCGGATCAAAGATACAATGATTTAAACGGCTACTTTAGAGGCCTGTTCGGCTGCCGGGTTCACAAAATCACCGTTGACGCGGGGCTGACCTGCCCCAACCGGGACGGCACCATTTCCCGCAACGGGTGTATCTATTGTAATGCCAGCGGTTCGGGCAGCGGCGCCCACTTAAGGGGTCTTTCCATCACCCAACAGCTTGAAACAGGGAAAAATATTCTTTCCCGCAAATACAAGGCCAAAAAATTTATCGCTTATTTCCAGTCTTTCAGCAACACCTACGCTCCGCTGGACACCCTGAAGGGTTTTTATGATGAAGCGCTGGCGGTCAAAGACATCGCCGGTCTTTCCATCGGCACCCGGCCCGATTGTGTGGACGAGCCCGTCTTGGCCCTTCTCCAGGGCTATGCCCGCAGGTGCCTGGTGTGGCTGGAATACGGCCTGCAGTCTGCTCATGACAGCACCCTGGCCTTTATCCAGCGGGGCCACGACCTGCAGTGTTTCCGGAACGCGGTCCTTCGCACGCAAAACCGGGGAATCAAAATATGCGCCCATGTCATTCTGGGCCTGCCCCGTGAAACCCGCAGGCAGATGCTTGAAACGGCAGCGGTCCTGTCCTCCATGGGGCTTGACGGTATAAAACTGCACCTGCTTTATGTCGTGAAGGGAACGGCGCTGGAAACGCTGTTTTTAAGCGGGGGCTATGTCTGCCTGGAGCAGCAGGAATATGTGGACCTGGTCTGTGACTTTCTGGAACGCATTCCGGCCCGGATCGTCATTCAGCGCCTGACCGGGGACCCCCATGCCGGGGAACTGACGGCCCCGGCATGGGCGCTGAAAAAAACGCAGACCCTTGCGCTCATCAAAGATCAGCTCCGGCGAAGGGATACGTGGCAGGGAAAGCTTTGTGTCCGTCCATAAATGGCCCTTTTTGCGCCGGGCGGCGTTCTCCGCGGGTTTTCGGCTGCGACGTACCGGACGTACGTCTCGCCGTAAACCCTTGTGCGGCCTTGCCCGGCACAAAAATTCCTCATTTATGCACCGGACCCGCTATCCATGCCGGATTGCCGCACCCCCTGTTATTTGCGCACTTCACCGTCATTCCCGCTTCCCCCCCACCGTCATTTCCGCAACCCCTCCCCCGTCATTCCCGCAACCCCTCCCCGTCATTCCCGCACACTCCCCGTCATTCCCGCGCAGGCGGGAATCCAGCCTTTGGGCATATATCCGCATACAGGTCGCGCCACTGGGAGTTTTTCTCTTCTATCAGTCTCAATTTCCAGGCCCTTCTCCATTTTTTAATCTGCTTTTCCCTTTGGATCGCATATTCTGCGCGTTCATGGATTTCGTAATAAACAAGGATTTTTACCCCATATTGCTTTGTAAATCCTTCGGTACAATCGTTTTTGTGCTCCCATATTCTTTTGACGAGGTCAGAAGTCATGCCGATATAAAGCGTTCCATTCCGTTTGTTTGCCAATATGTAAACATAAAACTGTTTTTCCATTATCGTGCCAACCTGTCTGTTCTGGATTGCGCCAAGGCTTTAGAAGCGCCCGCCTGCGCGGGAATAACGGATAGGGACATATCGACATGATTTTTGCAAATTCATGAGTCTGGTTTATATCTTTGCGCCAGTGGATAGCGCCGGCCGTAGCCGAAGGCCTTGGACGTCACTTTCAGGCCGGGGGCGGCCTGGTGCCGCTTGTATTCGTTGCGATCCACCCTGGCGATGACATCTGCCACCAGCGCCCTGTCAAACCCCATGGCCACCAGCTCTTCGGGCCCCTTGAATTCTTCGATATACCCTTTCAGCAGAGGGTCCAGGGTTTCATAGGGAGGCAGGTCATCCTGATCCGTCTGGTCCGGTTTGAGCTCGGCCGAGGGGGCTTTGTCGATCACCCGCTGGGGGATAGTTGCCTTTTCCGCGTTGACCAGGCGGGAAAGTTCATACACCGCGGTTTTGGGGACATCGGAAATCACCGCCAGCCCGCCGTTCATGTCGCCGTACAGGGTGCAGTACCCCACGGCCAGCTCCGACTTGTTGCCGGTGGAAAGCACCAGGCTGCCCAGGCGGTTTGACAGCGCCATGAGGATCGTGCCCCGGATTCTGGCCTGCAGATTCTGCTCCATGATGCCGGGTTCATTTTCTTTAAAAGACGGCATCAGGTGCTTTAAAAAGGCCTGGAACATCCCGTCGATGGGAATGACCGAAAGCGCAACGCCCAGATTTTCGGCCAATCGTTTCGTGTCCTCATGATTTTCTGCCGATGTGTACCGTGACGGCATGAACACGGCCATGACATTTTCGTTGCCCAGGGCCTTTGCGGCGATGCAGGCCGTCAGGGCCGAATCTATGCCGCCGCTTACACCGATAATGACCTGGGAAAAACCGCACTTTCGCACATAATCCCGGGTCCCCATGATCAGCGCCTTCAGGGTCGCCTCCGCGTCGGAGCCGGAAACAGGATGAATGTCGCCCGTGGCGGGCTGAAGGGCCCCGGGGTCGCTCAGGTTCAACATGACCAGGTCTTCTTCAAAGTCCCGCGCCCGCGCCACCAGTTTACCGGTCTGGTCATAGGCCGCGCTCAGGCCGTCAAAAAGGATGCTGTCGTTTCCGCCCACCTGATTGGCAAATATCAGGGGAATCCGGTATTTGGCCGCTATGGATTGAATCATGCGGCTCCGGAAGGCCTGTTTGCCGGCATGGAAAGGGGAGGCGGAGATGTTGATGATCAGGTCGGCCCCCTCTTGGGCCATCAGGGCCGCAGGGTCCAGCGCATACATTCTTCGTTTGAAGATGTCCTTGTCGTTCCACAGATCTTCACAGACCGTAAGCCCGATCCGCCGGCCGCCGTACGGGTACACGGTGCAGTGGGCGCCGGGTTCAAAATACCTTCTTTCATCAAAGATGTCATAGTTGGGCAGCAGTCTTTTGTGGATGCGGTGAAGCGTTTTTCCGTCTTCAAAGAGAATTGCCGAGTTATAGAGCGAATTTCCCTGGTCGGACGTGTTTTTTTCCACCACCCCGCAGATCACGCCGATACCCGTTATGGATGCCGTCAACTGTTCCAGGCAGGTCCGGTTGGCGGTAATGAAATCTTCTTTCTCCAGCAGGTCCCGGGGAGGGTATCCGGAGATCACCAGCTCTGAAAAGACGATCAGGCCGCAGCCCAGCGCTTTGGCCCGGTCCGCATGCTCCGTGATCTTGCGGGCATTGTTTTTGAAATCCCCCACGATGGGGTTGATCTGTGCAATTGCGATTTTCACAAATTATTTCCTTCCCGCCGGCCTTCACTTTAGTGATGGACGTTGTCCAGAACGACTCAAATTCTCTGGATGCCGGATCGAGTCCGGGGCAGGCTTAATCAAGTCCGGCATGACAAAAAGTACCGTGAACCGGTAACTGTAAACCGGCAACCGGCAACGGTTCCACCTGTTTTTTATTCAAACAATGAAAGCTGCACCCGCAGGTCCTTTTTTCTTTTGGTTGCCGGGGCTTCCCGCTCGATCAACTGCTCATCGATGTCCTGG
>JAUYIZ010000058.1 GCA_030688615.1 Desulfobacterales bacterium
ATAGTTGGCCTGGGCAGGCGGAACGGAACAAAGAATGATAGCGGAAAGATCGCCGATGTCGATACCGAGTTCCAGGGTGGGTGTACAGGAAAGAAGATTTGGCGCACCGGGGAGTGGATTTTCTTCCATGAAGCGCGTCTCCAGCGCTGCTCGCTTTTCCCCTTTCAGTAGCCCGGTATGCTCTGCCGTAAAGATTCTTTGCACATCGCCGGTGGCATAGAGGAGCCCATAATAGTCGCGTGAAGGCGCTTCCCTGAGATACTTTCCCCGGCATGAGAAACGGAGGCAGGCATTGTCCTGCCAAAGGTCTTGTTCATCATCTGCGACCGAAACGTTATGACTGCACGAATGACACCGGAACTGAATCACCCGATTGCTGACGTGCAAACGCTCTGCATTCATTCCCCAGACGGGGAATCCCTTCACATTCCGATCTCCTAATATCCCGTTACGCAAGAGCGCCTGAATCACAAGGTCAAAAATCTGCTCTCGATACTCCCTGATCTGGGGATGGATCGGGCCGAAGTGTTTTCGGAGCCAATCTTCGTGCCAGGTGATCCCTGAAGCACTGACACTCAGGAGGGTATCAAAACGGGTGCCGTGCTTTGTGGTCAAAAACACCGGTGTCCGCGAAAACCTGCCGAAATTGGGCATCCAGGGGATTTTGTTGATTAAATAGTAGCCGCCCCAATTGTCAATATAGGTATTCAAGGCCGGGTGAAAGAGCGCCCCTTTTGTCCGCATCTGATTAAGAAATCCGGCAAGAAACTTCAGGAGAGTTTCCTGATTGAGGCTCCGCAGGAGTCCGATTTCTTCTCGGAGAGTCTCGCAGAGTGCCGCTGCAGCGTCCCCGAGCCGTTTCCGCGCCACGAAAGCCACGGAGGAGCCTGTCTTTTCCAACGTGCGGCCGATCCGGCAGTTGAAGCCGTATTCGCTGGAAATTTCCCAATCGATGCGTTTTTTGAGGTCATCCAAGAGGGGTGATCCCGCCGGTAGTTTTCCTATCGCCACAAGCGCTTCGTAGTCGTTGAACCAGGCCATATCCGGGGGGAGAAAAGTGGCGACAAAGACCTCCTCGCCCAGACGTTCCAGCCAGAAACGGATAAACGCGGTCGACATTTCTGTCAGGGGTAGTTCCGTTTTCTGTTCATTCAGGAATTTTTGTATGGCCCCGCGCAAATTGAAACGATAGGTCCGGGCGGCGAAAAACCCGGCCCGATGCGCAGCGTCCTGCACGGAGTCGGAAAAGGTCAAAAGTTTTTTGTCCTTGTTGAAGGTTGAGGCATAAAGCTGGTTGATGACGACGCTGGTGAGGCTTGCGGCCCGCGAACCGAGAATGGTCAGGCTGTTGTAGCCCTGGCAGTAGGGGCAGTCATGGCTTCCCGCCACTGCGTTTTCTTTCTTGCGTCTCAGATTCGGCATGAAGACCGGGATCAGGTGATCCTTGCCGTTGCAGGCAGGACAAGCGCCCTTGATGTGCTTGCCCATTGCAACATGCAGGCAATGGCCGCAGAAAACCCAGCCGAATTCCTGCTGCATCCCTTCCGCAGGCGGATCATCGTCGGGAAAAAGGACAACCATCGTGGGACTGTAGCGGAAGAAGGAGGCGTAAAAATGCTGCAAATCCGGATTGATCTGTTGATCCTGGTCCCGTTTCGTGCCTCCCCAGCCCATGGCGCCGCATTCCCGGCAATGGATAACAGGCAAATGACAGCGCTGGTCCTCTTCTTTTAAATCGTCTGAGAAACGAAGTGTGGGCGGCTGCGCTATGTTGACGACGATCCGGCGCAGTTCCCTGAGCCAGAGCTGCAGGCGGACATTGAGGAAGGGCATCAAATCACTTTCCCCGCTCACCCGGGCTGCCGAGATGAGGGCGATCATGCTGTCCATGACGGTGCGCTTGTATTCTTCCGGCGCATCGGCAAACTCGGGGGTGAATCGATTAAACAACCGAATCAGTTCATCCAGAGGGACAATCCGGTTATTAAGGGAAAGAACAAGTTTCCAGAAAAAACCATGTTTTCTCAGCTTCTCTGTCACGGCAAGAGGCCACGTTTCGTCATCGGTATCAACCGCTTGCCCGAACCACAGCGCGTACTGGGCCTTGAGATAGGCCTGGTCATTCTCATAGCCGTCCGGACTCAGGGCTTCCATCTGCTCCGGCGAAATGACGCTGCTGCGCTCGATCTGGCTGTCTGTCAGAAACTCTTCTGCCGAAACGAGGGATTCCGTTATGACCGCATCCGGGGCAAAGGTTTCGCCAAATACCTTCCCGGCATACGTGCAGACCCTTTGCGCTTCTTTTTCGCCCAGCGTGGCGGAGGTCCCTACACAACAAAGGCGCCCTTTCTCCAATTTCAACCTGCTTTTAAGCCGACGGATCAGGCAGGCCAGGTCCGTTCCCTGGGCGCCGTCAAAGGTATGGATTTCATCAACCACCAGAAACTTAAGCGTCTCCAGCCCGTTTTCCTTCCACAGGGGGAAGTCCCTGGGACGGATCAGCAAATAATCCAGCATCTTATAGTTGGTCAGCAGGATGTCGGGCGGGGAAAGACGGAGGGTCTCACGATCTGTGATGATATTCTCACGACCCATGATCGGCGAGGTATGCTCTCGCTGCTGACCGCCGATGTAAAGCCCTGCCTTGATCTGGTTTTTTAGATTCGGGTTATCGTCAATGAGCCGGGCTATACGCTTGGCCTGGTCCGTGGCCAATGCGTTCATGGGGTAGATGATGATGGCCTTGATGCCCGGTTCCCCCCGGTGTCGCCGGCAGTAATCCAGGATCGGATATAGAAAACATTCCGTCTTTCCCGAACCGGTGCCTGTGGCGATGATGGTGGAGGCCGGCTCTTCCCCGGCAAGGCGTCGAAAGGCCATTTCCTGATGCAGGTAAGGCGGAAAGCGCGAGTGAATGCCCGAAAAAAAATCCTGACCGATGGACGCTGCTCGATAGGGAAGCTTGACCGAGATGTAGGGTCCCTTGAAAATGCCGCCGTCGTCCCCCAGAAACCGGTCCATCACCCCGTGAAAGAACGGTGTGGAAACGGGGAAGGTCGTCTTGAGGAAGTCCTCAACGCCTTTCCGGACCTGACTGGACAGGACGGATGGAATCATCGATTACCTAAATTCTCATTGGTCAGAAAATCCATCAAATGGCCTCCGCCGACCATAGTTTCGCATTATGATTTTACATATGGCTGCCGGGTCGTCAGCCCCGGAATGGGATCATAATGCTTTTTATTGAATGTCTGGAGGGGAAGATTTAATGATATAGCTATCTGTGCGATTAGAGAATCTATGATGCCAATATGGTGACTTAAGTAAACATCTGTGTCGAGTATTACCATCACATCTCCCTGTTCTGTGCTTCTTCTCGAAGCTGACGGGCGAGTTCGACGCTGTTTCCAATAGGCCGATCCTTCCATAAACCCACAATACCCGAACTCAGCAAGCTTTTCGCTGTGGCGCTTGTTACGTCATTTGAGAGAGCTTCTGTCAATACGATCAACTCGATACGCTGACCCTTTTTTAAGGGAAGGCCTGTCATCCTGATCTCTCCGTCCTTTTTGATCACTTCCTGTATTTTTATGGCCTCCATAATGTCACCTCTTATATTTCTGACGGTTTTTATATGAAAATAGCTACGTTGCTGATTATTTTCATCCTTCGTTGTGCCCGCGCCGGGCATGGGGGTTATTATACAGCACAACGATTAAATGGCAATTATTTTTGCACAGTCCAGTTTAAATAAACATGTTGCCAATTTAATGAAAATCATTTAATCTAAAAATGACCTTTACTTATCGTTCTGGTCCTGCAAAGGCTTCGATCGCTGTGCCAATAATAAACAGCGATTTTTTTCAGGATTACCGGAACCAAATAGGATGAGAGATAATATGAGAAAAAAAACTCCACCCTTGATCAAAACGAATTCCTATCTGCAGGATCCCGCGGAATGCGACGCCTGGTTGACCCGCTCTGTAATCTCCTCCTCGGCCATCGAGGGTGTCAAATCTGCTGCCTATCGCGCACTCGGTGTTACAGGGCAAGCCAAGCAAGCTAAGGTTGGCTGCGTCGCTTCAACGTCCTCTCGATCACGCCGGTAAGTATATCCTCTCTGTTCTCTTGCCTCTGCTTCATCCATTTCGCGTTTTCTGGTAATTCCCAGCAGGTTTCGTAAGACCCGCCCACGGGAACCCGGCTGATATTGGGCTTCGATAAGGCCCGCTACGTCATAACGGCTTGTCCCAGTCATTTCAGCCCCCGTTTCTCGAAGGCGGCCCAGGCAATGGCGTAGTCGGCTTCGCGGTCGCAGCGGTCAAAAGGTGCGGTGTAGGTGATGGTGCGCTCGCGGGGGCCGCCGGGCAGGGTGTCGTCCATGATGGTGCGGGAGATGGCGCCCGATTTCATATCCTTGATCTCGTTCCATTCGGGACGGGAAAAGCCCACGCCGGGAAGACCCTTGCTGCACGTGAAAACGATCCGGCCGTTCTGGTCGTACCAGGTGTCGTTTTCATTCTGCCGCAGGACGGGAAACTGGATGCGGTAGATCGTGCAGAGCTCATC
>JAUYIZ010000060.1 GCA_030688615.1 Desulfobacterales bacterium
AGGGCCCGGTCATCCCCATTCCCTCCAGCAAGAGCCGCAATCATCTGGAGGAAAACATGGCGGCGGCCAGCGTCGAACTTTCGGCCCAAGACCTTGCGCGCATCGAGTCCGTCTGCCCCCCGGGCGCGGCAGCCGGCGCAAGCCCTATGAAATCATAGGGTAGCATTATCAGTTTGTTAAAATTGTTTGCAAAAAAATTTTCAATAAGGAGCTAAACACATGCCAGCTGAAAATATAAAACAGGAAATCCATAGACTTTTGGAAAAACTGCCGGACAAAGCAACATGGGATGATTTGATGTATCAGATTTATGTAAGACAAACCATTGAAGCGGGAATAAATGACAGCGATGAAGGGCGCACGGTGGATGTCAAGGAAGTACGCAAAAGATTCGGCTTGACCAAATGAAAGTGCACTGGACCGAGAATGCCATCGAGCACCTTGCTAATATTTATGAATACATAGGCATCAATTCCCCAACCTATGCAAAACGGGTGATTGACATAATCACCCGACGTTCTGAACAGATTGCCGGTCAACCCTATTCAGGGCGAAGGGTGCCTGAATATGACGCTGATGATATCCGTGAACTGATTGAAAAACCGTATAGAATCATCTATCGGATAAAGACGGATCAAATTGACGTATTGGCGGTTATTCACGGTTCCCGGCTGCTGCCTAATGAAGTTTAAGATGCGCTAATCCACAAAAAGGTCGACGATTTTACGGCCCTTCAGGTCAACCAGTCCCTGCAGGGTAATCCTGAAAAAGGGCAAACTCGTGCCGGAGAGGGTCTGCAGGGTCATGTAGGGATTGCCCAGCGAGGAGCCCAGCTGCCGGATGGCCTGGTGGATGTTCTTGAATTCCTGCACGGTTTCTTCAATTTTTTTCACCGGAATAAGCCCGCCCACCGGATGCGGCGCTTCGGCCAGGATCCTGCCCTTGTCAGCGACCACGACCCCGCCCTGCAGTTCAACGACGCGGTTGACGGCCGCGGCCATGTCCCGGTCGCTGGCGCCGACGACGGCCAGGGGGCTGCCCAAATCCCAGCTGTAGCTGCAGGCCATGGCACCGGACTTGAGCCCGAACCCCCGGACAAAACCGGTTACTGTCCTGCCGGTGTTGTGCAGGCGTTCGACCAGCGACACCTTCAGAACATCATTGTCCGGCTCCGGCAGCACAAAACCGTTCACGACCGGTAGAGCGACATGAGCTTCCCGGGTGATCAGCTCGGCAATCAACTCCATGACCCGGACGGTGACCCTGTTTTTTTTATCCCCGGCCGGAACGGCAAATTCCCGGGGCTGTAGCTTCCCGGGAACCCGGATACTGTTGAGAACGGATTCAGGGTAGCTGCTCCTTCTGGCGCGAACAAGCGCCTTGCCGTTTTCAGCGACAATTTGACCATTGCTGATGACCATCTCGCATTCTATTTTTTCCAGGGAAGGTAAAATGACCATGTCGGCGCATCGGCCCGGAGCAATGCCCCCGGTAATGTGATCCATGCGAAAATGCTCGGCGGTGTTCAGGGAAACCATCTGGAAGACCTTGATGGGGTCCATTCCCAGCCGGATCGCTTTCTGCACGATAAAATCCATGTGACCCAGAGACAGCAGGTCGCCCGGATTCACGCTGTCCGTGGCCAGGCACAAGCGCCGGAAATCGACCGACTGGTCCTTGACCCCGGAGATGGCCTCCAGGTCCCGCCGGATGGAGCCCTCACGGATCATGACATGCAGCCCTAATCTGAGCCGTTCCATGACCTCCGGCAGGTTCACGGATTCATGGCAGGAAGAAATGCCGGAGGCTGCATAGGCAACCAGTTTGTTGCCTTTGGCGCCGGAACTGTGTCCTTCGGCCAGTTTTCCTTTTGCCAGAGCGGCGGCAATGTTGGTCCACGCCCGTTGGTCCTCGTCCAGAACGCCCGTCCAGATGCTCTCCCCCAAAGCGGCGACGTCATCCCTTTCCAGCAACCGCGCATAGTCTTTCAGGGAAAGCGCATATCCGACCTGTTCCAGAAACGGCGGCTGAGAACCGTAGAAGGTGGCCAGGCCGAATAACTTCATGGGCTGGTTTTTCATATTCTCCAGCATGGCGATGCCGGCCTTATAACCAAGATAGTGGGCCAGATCCAGCTCCAGGAAGACGGTCGTGGTCCCCCGGGGCAGGGCATGATCGATAAATTCATCCAGGGGCATATGCAAATGGAAATGACCGTCGATGAACCCCGGGGCCACAATTTTTCCCGAGGCATCGATGACCCGGGTTTCTTCACCGACCGCATGGCCGGCATCTTTGCCGACAAAGGCGATCTTGTCTCCTTTGACGGCAATGGAAACCCCTGCGAGCAACTCGCCGCTGTAAACATTTACCAGATTGCCGTTGGCAATCACCAGGTCGGCCTTCTGCTTTCCTAAAGCAACCCGGATTAAGCTTTTTCTTTCTTCCATGATTTCCTTGACTGGATCATCATCCCCGGTTTAAATCTTCTTTTGTTCTTTGGCTATTTTTTCCCCGGTCTTATAATGCTCACCTTTCAGGGCAAGCGCCGCTTCCTCTTCAAGTTCTTTGGTCCAATACCCCAGGGAATACCCATACCATGGCACCTTTGGCGTGAGTTCCGGAAGCTCTTCCTCCTCCCAGATTCGGCGTGCGGTCTCCATAAATTTTTTCCCCGGAAGAGAAGTCGGCGGATAAGCCCATTTGCGGGTGGCATCGATGAGAATTGACGTGGTTGGCGGATATCCCGACATCCTGGCATGCTCCTCGGGTGGTACCGCCGAAGGGTCCAGGGCGGCGGACTTTCCTGGGGTGATACGAATATCTTTATCCGGCTGCACCCGCCAGCACAATGCCCACAGGTAGGAGTCCGGATCGTGAGGGTCGATATCATCGTCCACCACGATGACCCACTTCAAGTAGCCGGGATCAAGAGCGACGGCGCCGTTGAGCGCCTTCCAGGGAACAGTGGCGTCGGTCCTTTTGAGGCTAATCACACAGAACTGCTGTGTTCCGCTTTCACCATGCAGGCCGACGTCCACCAAGGTGTCGATACCCAAATCGTATTTAAGCAGTTTGAAATATGCCGCTTCCGTACCCACTCCCTTGATCACGCTGCTTTCACTCGGCGGAAACTGGCTGATAAAGGTGTTCCAGACAGGGTTTTTCCTGTGGGTGATGCATTTGATGTTAAAAATGAGATTTTCTGTTGGAAGGCCCATGTAGCCCGTATACTCCCCGAAAGGTCCCTCCCGCTCGAGCGCATCGGTTGGAATTTCGCCTTCCAGGACGACCTCAGCGGTTGCAGGCACCTCGAGGTCAACGGTGATGCACTTAACTAATTCGACCGGTTCTCTGGAAATACCGCCGGCCAGCGCATATTCATCCTTGCCGTAAGGAAACTTGGTAACGGCCACCATTCCCAGATTCGGTGTCGCACCCAGGAAAACCGCCACGGGCATGGGAATCCCCCGGGCTTTATATTTGGCCCAGTTCTGACGCATATGCTGCGGCATGCGGCAATCACAACCGGTCTTTAACCGGTTTTTAACCATGCCGCGGTAATTCCCTACGTTGACCGCTCCGGTATCAAGGTCCTTGGAAACCCAGTTGGCCGCAGTGAAGTAAGGCGCGTTGTCAAACTCGGGGGTAGAAAGGGGAATCGGAAATTCCTCCAGGCCGCCGTGTTCCAAAAGATTGTCACCGACATGAACCTCTTCGTGAACCGGACCGGAGGAAATCACTTTCGGCGCTATGGGGTGCAGCTGGGCTTCCGTCCATCTGGCCATAATCTCTTCAAGTTTACACCCCATGGCGACGGCATAGATCTTTCTCGAAGCGGCATGTGCACCCACAAGCACGGATCCGTTGTACTTTTTGCCTTTTACATCCGTCACGTTTTCGAACAGAAAGGCCTTTCTTTCTTTTTCGGGCAGACCCCGGAATTGCCATCTCACCAAAGGCTGAAGCTCAGTATCCTTGTTAATCTTTCTTTTGATCCTTACCAAGTGCCCGTTCGACTGCAGAAAATCGATATACTCTCGCAAATCATTGTAATATTTCATTTTCTTTTCTCCGCGCCAGGAAAGGTTATTACTTAATTGATTTGGCCTGCGCCTGTATTCTTTGGATGACATCCATTCCGATGGCCGGGCCGAACTTGTCATAAATCACCTTGGTGGCCGCCTCCCAGGCCGCCTTCTGTTGCGCTGTGAGGTGATATACGATATTTCCTTTGGACTCGATTTCTTTGAAATAGTTTTTATCATTTCCCACCGTCTCGTTGTGATTTTCCGTGATAACCTTTTCTATAATCTCGGCCAGCTTGCCCCGGACATCCGCCGGCAGGCCGTTCCAGAAGTCAGTGTTCGCCAGCAGGATTGCCGCCGCATAGTTCAACATCCCGGTATCCGTCACGTGTTTTTGAATGCCGAAGTATTTGCGCCTCAAGTAAACTTCATTGGGTGTAATGAGCCCATCGATGACACCTTGCTGGAGGGAACTAAACACCTCTTCGGAAGCGATGACCACTGCGGTTGCGCCCAGGGATTCCAGAATGGACTTGGTCAGACGACTATGGGATCTCAGCTTGAGATTGGCAAAGTCCGCCGGCATCAAAAGGGGGCGCTTGCTGTTGGAAATCACATAGGATCCGGAAAAAACCGAGCCCAGCGACACGATGTTATGCTTGGCCAGCTTTCCAAATATCTGCTTTCCGATATCTCCCTTCATGATTTTGACCGAAGCGTCAATGGAGGGAAACAAAAAGGGAAGTTCATAAAATTCAAAAGCCGAATCCAGTATTTGCAGCCTGCCGCCGACGACAAAAGCCATCTCAAGCTCGCCCCTGCTCAGGGCCTGAATCTCCTCCTTGCCGCCGAAAAGCTGAGCCGAAGGGTAGACCCGGATTTGGACATGCTTTTTTAATTGGCTGTCGTTGTTGACAATCTCTGCAAATTTAGATGAAATTTTGCCCATTTGCATATGTGGCATCTGAACCGTGGACAGTTTAACCACCTTCGCGCGGGCCTCGGATACCATGCCGGTCAGTACCACCATGGTAATGAGCGCGATTATCGAGCAGAATCTCTTTTTTCTTTGATTTTTCATGGGATCTCCTCCTGATTGTTCGTCATCAAATATGGTTGTTTCGACCGTCATCTGAAAATTGTTGCGATCTGCCATCACCTCCTTTACGGCCTCACTTTTCTTGTTCCGTCACCGGTAAATACACGCATCCCGACGTTGTAGTGGTGCAATATTATATACAAGCGTCTCATCGGCAATACCATCGCCGGCAGCAAATTATTGAACAAACACAAGACTAAGTTGGGGAAAATAGGTAATGATTAAAAGCGAGATAAATAAAATGATAATAAAGGGAATCTCACCCCTGATCACCTCCGTAACCGGCACCTTGCACACGCTACTGACAACGAAAATATTCATGCCAAATGGCGGGGTTATGAAGGCAAGCTCGCTATTGATAGCCAGCAAAACCCCAAAATGGATCGGATCGATACCCAATCTGTTCAGGATCGGATAGACCATCGGTACAAGCATCAATATAATGGGTCCCGGATGAAGAAACCATCCCATGATGAATACGCCGATATTGATGAAAAGCAAAAAAAGCCAGGGCTTGACATCCATGCGGATTACCAATTCGAGAATCTTGTTGGACCACTGTTCAATGGTAATCAGGAAGGAAAATAATGTTGCCGTCATAATGATGAAATAGACAACTGCATTGAATTTGGCCGACTGTTCTAAAATGGGCAAATAGTCTCTTAATTTCATTTTTTTGTAGGTCAAACTGCAGACGATAATTCCATAGAAAACCGCGACAGCGGCGGCTTCGGTAGGGGTGAAAACGCCGCTGTAAATGCCGCCGAGGATGATCACCGGCATCAATAGGGCCCAAAAGGCCTCAATGAAACTCTTCGTTATCTTGACCATGCTGAATTTTTCTTCCGATCCAACCAGACCGTATTTTTTCACCTTGCAAATAAAATAGATCAAAACACAAAAAACCAGCCCGATGATGAGACCCGGAACAATGCCAGCTTTGAAAAGGTCACTGATGGATTCACCGCTTATGGCGCCGTACAAAACAAGAATACCACTGGGAGGAATGAGCACGCCCAGAGTGCCGCCGACAGAAAGCAAACCCACACCCAGCTGCCGGGAGTAGCCTTTTGCCAGCATTGCCGGAAGGGCGATCATCCCCAACGCGGCTGAAATGGCGACGCTCACCCCGGAAAGTGCGGCAAAAATGATACATGCCACCATCACGGCGATGGCAAATCCCCCCGTTATGGATCTCACCATTTCAAAGGCAAACTTTAATAAGGGCTCGGCCACACCTCCGTGGGCCATTAACGCACCGCTTAATATGAAAAAGGGTATGGCCAGAAGCGAGAAAGTGTTAAGGCTTTCGAACATCTTGGCTGCAATGCCCGGTATTTGGCTTATCCCAAGATAATAAATCACGGCAAAGCAGACAACTCCCAAAATAAATGCAATCGGCATGCCCGCTATCAGGAAAAGGATAAACCCGAAACCGAGGATCACGGTGGGACTGTAGTCCATTTTTAAAAAATATAATAGAAGCAGGCAAGAGAATATATAAATTATAAATACAGGGTCTTGTACTATCCTCCGTTTGTCGATCCCGGGCACCAACGAACAAAGGCGTTCGATCATGCGAAGTGATAGAAGAAGGCCACCTAAAGGCATCGCCAAATACGGGATCCACAGTGGAATCTTGATGGAAGCCTCAGAAATATAGCCGCCGACATATGCTTTGTGCGCCCACAAAATACCGGAATAAGCTAAAACCACCGCAAACAATAGACAAAGACATCCATTCATAAAATGCAAGATAAGTTGGCGCTGAGGACTAAGCTTGGTGATCACCAAATCCACACCAACATTTTCATCTTTTTTTATGAGTGTGCTGGTCGCCAGAACCGTCGAAAAAATAATGAGATAAAGAGTGACTTCCGAGGACCAGTCAATGGAGGTATGCAACAGGTAGCGAGACAGCACCTCGTAAAAAGCAAAAGAAACGGAGATCGCCATAAAAATTCCAGCGATTCGGATTTCCCATCTATCCCATTTCTCGATAAACTTTTTCACTTGTCTATTCCATATGTGTGGCAGGCAGAAGAAGCGCCACCTTTATGGACGCGCGCGGAAAAATCCGGTTTTTCCCCTTGGTTCATAATTGAAACAAAAGGAATTATAACTCAATTGCAAT
>JAUYIZ010000061.1 GCA_030688615.1 Desulfobacterales bacterium
TCGGTGTGCGGCTGCTGTACGATCTGCTGGAGAACCTATAAGGGCTTGCCCTTTTTGTTTATGTCCCAGGTAACAATATGGAAATAAGGAGCAGCGCATATGAAGGAAAATCGAATTTATAATTTCAACGCGGGTCCGGCCGCTTTGCCGCTTTGTGTCCTGGAAGAGATCCAGGACAGCTTTTTAAACTTCCGGGGCTCGGGCATGTCCGTCACCGAATTAAGCCACCGGTCCAAGTGGTTTGACGATATCATCAATGACGCCGTTGACAGGACCCGCCGGATTTTAAACCTGGGCGATAAATTTCACGTGCTCTTTATCCAGGGGGGCGCCAGTCTGCAGTTTGCCATGGTGCCCATGAATCTTCTGCACGCCGGGCAGTCGGCCGACTACATCAACACGGGCACATGGTCTCAAAATGCCATCAAGGAAGCCCGGCTTCTGGGGAAATCGATTAAGGTCGCTGCCTCTTCAGAAGACAAGGATTTCACCTACATTCCGAAAAATTTCTCTTTCACCCCGGATGCGCGATATGCCCATTTGACTTCCAACAACACCATCAAGGGAACCCAGTGGGCTTCTTTTCCGGACGCGGGGAACATACCGCTGGTGGCGGACATGTCTTCGGATATTTTCAGCAAACCCATGGACATGAAACCCTTCGGGCTGATATATGCCGGCGCTCAAAAAAATCTCGGCATTGCCGGTGTGTGCATGGTCATCATCCGCAAGGATCTGCTGGAAAATATTCCGGCCACCCTGCCGAGCATGCTAAAGTACTCCACCTATGCCTCCAGCAACTCCATGTACAATACGCCGCCCTGCTTTGCGATATACGCGACCCAGCTGGTTTTAAAATGGCTTGAAGAAACGGTCGGGGGGCTTGATAAAATGGCAGAGCTGAACCGAAAAAAGGCGCAAACCCTCTATCGTGTCATTGATTCCGGCGGGTTTTATCGCGGCACGGCCGAAGCGGACAGCCGGTCACGGATGAACGTAACCTTTCGCCTGCCAAACGAAACCCTTGAGAGTCTGTTTGTGAAAGAAGCGCTCAAAAACGGGATGGAGGGCTTGACAGGGCATCGCTCCGTTGGCGGATGCCGCGCATCGATCTATAACCCCACGACGGTCCAAGCCGTTGAAGGCCTGGCGGATTTCATGAAGACTTTTGCAAGCGCCAACGGCTGAAAGTGAGACCTTTGAAAAACATACAATTTCGTTCAAGTTCAAGGATGGCGAAAAATTTAACCGCAGGAATACATTGAGTATTTTGAGGATTGAATTTTGAGCCAGACGCCGAAATTGGGCGAAAGGGAGGGTTTTGCAAAGGTTTCAAAGTCTTCGGTTGCCGGTTTACAGTTACCGATAACGGTTGGAAGAGAGGCTCAAAAAAACCGTAAACTGTAAACTGATTTAACCCTTGAACCCTTATTTTTGTTTTCCCGCGGCTTTTCCGGCCATTTCCTCGATTTCCCGGAGCACGACCGCCCATTTCTGCCGTATGCCCTGTCTCTCTTCAGACGAGAAAATATTGGTCCTGGGGAAAGAATTTTTCCAGCTGTAGGGCTTGCATGCGTTGATGAGCAGCCGTCCCATGGTGTAGTCCCCTGAAGATTTCTGCTCCGGTGTCAGGCGCGGATCCAGGTCGCTGGTCCAGGCATTATGAACGACCTCCAGTGCAGTGGCCGGGTTGACCCGGGTGCTCATGGCCCAGATGACCTCTTTGAGATCGGAAGGATCGATGTCGTCATCCACCGCCACGTAATAGCTGTACATGCTGGCGGAACCGCGCAGACCCGCGGCGGCAAGAAGCGCCTGCTGGGCGTGACCGGGATAGCGCTGTTTTACCGCGACGACGATAAACAGCGCATTGGCGTGTCCCCAGACGCCCACGACATCACTGATCCCTGAACGTTCCAGATGGTCCCACATGGCAACCGCCAGCGCCGGCACATCCTCCATGAGACCGATCAAGGGCCGCAGGGGAGGAGTTCCGTTAATGATGGGCCCGCTGCGGTGTACGATCTCCTTGACGCGAATCACGCATTCCGGGGCGCAGTGGGAATAATATCCGGGCCATTCGCCGAAAGGGCCTTCCTGGACCGTTTCCTCTGCAGGGGACGGAATCTCTCCCTCCATAACGATCTCGGCGTGGGCCGGAACAGGAAGGCCGCTCCAGGGCGCCTTGACCACCTCCACCGGCGCACCGTGCAGGGCCCCGGCCTCCTCGTATTTCAACCGGCTGGTGCCGGCCATGTAGGTGAGCGGATCACAGCCGAGAACGACCGCCACAGGACAGGCCTGTCCTTTGGACCAGTACTTTTCGGCGATGAGACGGCTGCGCTTGTGCCTGATGATCCAGATGCTCAATTTATCTTTCCCCTGCACGCAGACGCGATAGGTGCCGAAATTGATCCATCCTGATTCGGGGTCCTGTACGATCACGATGTCGCCGGTGCCGATGTAACGCCCGCCGTCCCCTGAATGCCATACGGGAGCGGGAAATTTACTGATATCCACCTCCTGCCCGGATATTCGATGCGCCAGCACCGGACCGTCATTGAGCAGCAAAGGGGCAAAGGGCTGCCGGGTGCGCCGGCGCTGCCTGAGTTCCTGCACCATTGCGATCGCGTGGGCATCCAGCGGCAAGCCCATGGCCAGGGCATAGCGCCGCCGGTTGTTGCGCACCACGTTGCTGGCTACCCGAAAATCTTCCGGAAACCCTTCAAACCGGTCGAACAGCAGCAAGGGCCCATTCCGTTCAGCCGAAAGTTCGGTCAAACATCCCACCTCCAGTTCCAGCGCCGCGCCGTGAATCTGCTTGACTTCGCCGACGGCGTCGGCGGCTTCGATAAAATCGCCCAGGGATTTATGGCCCATGTATTTTTCTCCTTTTTCCCCCAGAGTTACTAATAAGCTCAAAAATGTTTGGACATAAACGCAAGGGCTCTTTGACAATATTAAATGGATCGAC
>JAUYIZ010000067.1 GCA_030688615.1 Desulfobacterales bacterium
CGCAGGAATACATAAAGTATTTTTAGGATTAAAATTTGATCCTGCCGCCGAAATTGGCCGAAAGGGGGCGTTTTGCAAAGGTTTCAAGGAGTTTCCATGAACAAATCAGGGCTGATTCTCAAATTAAAGGAAACAGGCGCGCTAAGCAGAAACAGCGCTGAAGAGATTGTCGAAACCTTTTTTGATCTGTTGGCAGATGCCGTTGGAAAAGGAAGTCGCGTCGAAATCAGAGGCTTTGGAAGTTTTTCTGTTAAAAAATATAGATCCTATTCCGGCCGGAACCCCAAAACCGGCGAAACCATCCATGTATCCGCCAAAAAATTACCTTTTTTTAAAGTGGGCAAAGACCTGAAGGAAACTGTAAACGACAAATAACCCGGTCGGCCCGGGTGTTTTGACGCCCCAAGGTTCCGTCACTTTTTAATTTTTTTTATCATTTTAGGGATAAAAAAAGAAACGATAAACAGCCCCAGCGAAAAGAAGACCTTCAGGGATACCAGTTCGACCCAGTTGCCCGAGACCCAAACATCTTTCAGCGTGCCGATAAAAAAAGTAAAGATAAATGTGCCCGCGACAATCCCCAGGCCGGTCCCCGCGAAATAGTCCCGAAACCGGACCCGGGTCAATCCCATGCCGAAATTCATCGGCGTAAACGGAAAGTAGATCAGCCTGAGGTACAGGACTGCGGCAAAACCGTTTCGTTCGATGGCGTCATCATATTTTTTCAGTCGCTCGCCGATTAACGAAGCGGCAAATTCCCGCCCCAGGGTCCGGCCGATGAAAAAAGCCGCGCTCGATCCGGCCATGGCCCCGAACCATACATACAAGAATCCCCAATAAGGCCCGAAAACGGCGGCCCCGAGACCGGTGAGCAGGGTTCCGGGCAAAAACAGGCAGACACCGGCCGCATAGAGGAGCATATAGATCAGGGGAGCCCAGAAACCGGCTTGATCCAGCAAACCGCCCAGGGCGGATGCCGAAAGATAATTTTTTACCGGCGTAAACCGGATGAGAGATACGGCCGCAAGAATAAACAATAAAAACAGCAGGGCCTTAACCCAACCTTTATGATGTCGTTTCGGCATGTTGTCGGCGGCTCCATATTCGTTTGTATTTCATCTGAAAAATTGTTATGGTCGCATCGGGCATTGTTGCAGATGTATCAAATCTTGACGGTTTCGTAAAAAGTCTCCCGCCTTTGGCGGGACGTTGCGCTGCATTTCGTTGCGCTTGCAGCGTACCTTAAGTACGCCTCAGCGCACGAAATTTGCGCGCCTTGAATTTGAAGCTTTTTACGAAACCGTCTGAACTCTGACTTTTTACGAGACTATCAAATCCTGGTACAGCAATCAATTTTTTCTTTTGAATCTGCAAGGAGGTGACCGAAATGCTGGAGGGTTGCACACCGTGGCCTAAGGAATTGGCCGAGAGGTATATCGCACAGGGTTACTGGGAAAATTTTACGATCGGTGACATATTGGATCGAAGCGCCCGGCACTTTCCGGACCGGGAGGCTCTCGTGGGAATGTCTCCCATTACGGGACAGGAAAGGGACAGTTATCGCGACCTCGTAAAAAAAGCAGACCGCCTGGCCCTCCGGTTATTACGATTGGGCTTAAAACCCCTGGACCGGGTAGTGCTGCAGCTACCCAATATCCCGGAATTCGTCTACCTGTATTTTGCCTTATGTAAAATCGGCGCCATTCCGGTCATGTGCCTGCCGCCCCACCGGCTGAACGAAGTGGGATACATCGCCCGGCATGCGGCGGCAAGAGCCTATGCGATCCCCTCGGAACTGCGTGGCTTTGATTATCTGAAACTTGCCGCGGACGTGCGCCGGCAAACCCCGAGCCTGGAGTTTGTGCTGGTGGCGGATCGAAACCCGTTCCCCGGAACCGTTTCCCTGGCCCGCCTTTTGGAGGAACCCGTCGAAGATACGTGCGACCGGGACCTTTTGCAGGCCTGCCGTCCTGATCCCATGGAGGTGGCCGTGTTTCAACTCTCCGGCGGGACCACGGGAAGGCAAAAAATCATACCCCATACCCACAACGATTACCTGTGCTGCTGCAGGTTCAGCGCTTTCATGGTAGGCATGACCTCCTACAGCGCCTTTCTAGCCAGCGCCCCGGTGGCGCACAACTTTTCACTTGCCGCCCCCGGGCTCAACGGCGCCATTTACAATGGGGCCAAAACGGTTCTGGCCCAGAACGCGGACCCGGAAACCGTCATGCAGCTGGTGGAAGCGGAAAAGATCACCTACGCCAACGCGGTGCCCACCATGATCATCAACTGGCTGAACCACCCCGGTCGCGAACGCTATGACCTGTCCTCGCTGGAGGTGATTGCCGGCGGCGGTTTCAAGGTCAACCCCGAACTCGGCCGCCGGGTGCAGGAAACTTTCGGGTGCCGGCTGCAACAGAATTTCGGCATGGGTGAGGGCCTGCACACCTGCACGCGCATGGACGACCCGCAAGAGGTGATTCTCCAGACCCAGGGGCGCCCCCTGACCCCGGCAGACGAAATCAAGCTCGTCGGAGATGACGGCCTTAAGGTGCCTGCCGGTGAAACAGGGGAATTATGGGGCAGGGGCCCGACGGTTGTCCGCGGCTACTACCGGGAAGAGGAGCGCAACCGCGAGGCCTTTGACCCAGAGGGTTTCTATAAGACCGGTGATATGCTCCGCCGGGACGACCGGGGAAACCTGACCGTGGCAGGCCGCAAGAAAGACATGATTAACCGGGCCGGGGAAAAAATCAGCGCCGAGGAAGTGGAAAACCTTATTTTTTCAAACCCCAAAGTCATCAACGCGGCGGTCGTGGCCATGCCGGACCCGATCTATGGGGAAAAATCCTGCGCGTACGTTATTCTGCGTTCCAATGAGACCCTCGGTCTGGAAGAACTAAACACCTTTCTGCTGGAAAAACAGATTGCCAAGTTCAAGCTGCCGGAACGGCTGGAGATCGTCGAAAATTTTCCTTTGACCAGCATGGCAAAGGTTTCCAAGGAAGAGCTGCGCCGGGATGTGGCAGCAAAATTGGACCGGGAGAAAGTTGTATAAATATCCTGGCCCTGAGGACCAGGCTTTGGTTATTCCCGGAGGGGATTTGCTTGGTTGGAAGTTCATTGTATGATTGAAATTACAAATATCAAATTACAAATAGCAAACAATTTCCAATGACCAAAATTGGAAAATCCAAACGATGTCTCGTCCTGGAAGGCTTGGTCATTGGTTATTGGAATTTGAGATTTGTTTGTAATTTGGTGCTTGGAATTTGTAATTTTAGACACAAAACGCCAAGGCAGAGCCATCTATCCCTAACCTGGCTCAAAGGACCAGGTTTTCCAGAAGCGAATAAAAAAATCTTGTTCATCCTGTCCAAAAAACAGTTCTGCCCCAGATGGTCAGGTGCCTACGGTTTTGGAGACGACCTTGAAAATTGAAACGATGGAAGCCGACGTCCTTATTGTGGGGGCCGGTTCGGCGGGAATCATGGCCGCAATAAGAGCGCAGGAAAAAGGCGCCAGGGTTCTGCTCATCACCAACGGAGCGCTGGGCAAGGACAGCGCCGTCACCTGGATGACCGGCGGCGGTTTCCAATGCGCCTTGTACCCGCCGGACAGCCCGCAAGAACATGCCCGCGATACCGTCCGAAACGGCAGCTACATCAACAGCCAGGAGCTGGTGGTCGCCATACTCAACGAAGGCCCCAGGTGCATCGCTGACCTGGACACCTGGGGGGAAAGATTCTGGAAGGACGGGGACCGCTTCATGCTGGACTTCATGCCCGGCCACTCCTACCCGAGATGCGTGCTGCTGGAAAAAACCAAGTCGACCGGAGAGATCAAAGGCTATGAGCACCGGCGGGTGCTGCCCGATCGGATCAGGGTTAAAAAAGTGCCTCTCCTGCAGGATTTTTTAGTCACCGACCTGCTCACGGCTGACGGGCGGGCTGTAGGCGCTGCCGGTATTGACGTTGTCAGCGGGGAGTTCAAAGCGATTGCCGCCAGAACGGTTGTCCTGGCTACCGGCGGCTATGCCGCCTGCTACAAAAGCTACCTTACCGGGCCGTCGGTGATCGGCTGGGGCCACGGCATGGCCTACCGGGCCGGTGCCGAGTTCATGGACATGGAAATGGTTGACCTTTATCCTTACTGTGCGGTTTGGCCGAAACTGCGCTGTGTCAACATCTGGGCGGCCAACCTCCGCTACGGCCTGTCGGGCAAATTCATGAACCGCAGCGGCTTTGAGTTTTTTGACGGTTATCGGAAAAGAGGGCTTGCCCGTCCCCAGTCCATCTACATGGAGGTCAAGGCCGGCAGGGGCTCCCCCCACGGCGGAATTTACCTCTCGTTCCGGCACGTGCCGGTGAATATTATCGATGAATACCTGAACCGGGCGCGCAGCACCATATGGTACCGGCAAATGACGGCATCCGGCATTGACATCAAAAACGAAGCCGTCGAGATCGTCCCCATGGCCCTGTCCACCCTGGGCGGGGTCAAAGTGGACAGGGATTGCCGGACCTCGGTGCCCGGCCTTTATGCGATTGGTGAGCTTATCAGCGGTTTTGACGGCGCCCATACCCTTGCGGGCAATCTGATGATAAGCTGTTTTGCCACCGGCTCCATAGCCGGGGAAGCGGCCGCCGCCGAGGCCGGCAACACCCCGCCCCCCCGGCTGGATGAGGACCAGATACACGCGCATTGCCGCAAGGCGCTTGCACCCGTAAAACAGGCCGGCGGCATCCGGCCTGCGGCCGTTAAAACCGAGCTGCAGGGTATCGCCTGGGAATCTGTCAATATCGCCGGGCGAACCCGGGACGGCCTGGTGGCGGCAGGTCAGGCAATTGAGAAAATCAAGGCCGAGAAGCTGCCCCGGATGGGTTCCGCGGACCGGAACAAAAGCTTCAACCGGGAGTGGGGCCGGTGCCTGGAGATCGAGAACATGATCGTGTGCATCGAGATGACGATTCTTGGGGCCCTCACGCGCACGGAAAGCCGGGGGCTTCATTTCCGGGATGACTTTCCCCGCCAGGACCCTGACTGGATAAAGAATGTTGTCATAAGGAAGGATGGGGACGAAATGGCCGTGGACGTCCGCCCGGTCGCCCTGCCCTACTTCCAGCCGCAAGAGGGGAACAAACACTGATGCCCGATCTGGCCACCGTAAAGGTTTTCCGCTACGATCCTTCCCGGGATACGCAAGCAAGATATGAAACCTTTGAAGGCGTACCTTACAGGGACCGCAGCGTGCTTGAGGTCATCCACCTGATCTGTGAAGAGCGTGACCCCACCATAGCGTTCCGGGAAGGCTGTGATAACGGCACCTGCACCGGCTGTGCCATGGTGGTGAATGGAGAGCCGGTCCTTGCCTGTCAGCAGGCGGCCGAAAAAGAGATGGTCATCGAACCGCACCCCAAATTCAAAATCATAAAAGACCTGGTCATCGATTTTGACGAGTTGAGAGAACGGCCGGAAATATGAGAGAAATCGTCATCGACGCTCAAAAGTGCGTGGGCTGTGGAGATTGCAGCCTGGTCTGTCCGGTCAAGGTTTACACGTTATGGAAAGAATTAAGTGAGGACCGGCGCCGGGAGATCATCCGATGGTCGCTTGAAAAACGCCGTGTAAGATTCTCCCAAACACAATCGGACCAGGACGCAAGGAAAGCAAAACAGCTGGCTGCCAGGATATTTGCCCATATCGATGTGGCCAGCTGTCTTGCCTGCGGGCAGTGCAGCGAAATCTGTTTCAAAGAGGCAATTACCGTGTCGGACTCATAAGGACCCCTGACCGGAGTACACATAAACCGTACCATCCACCGAAAGAAGAAAGCAAGATAACCCAGAAAGGAGGATCAAACAGATGGCGTATTACAAGAGGTTGCGTGAATATCTGGAGGCGCTGGATAAAGCCGGCAAACTGCTCACGATCGACAGACCCATGAACAAGGACACGCAACTGGCCGCGATGCTTTATCTTCAGGAAAGAGGACTTTCCGACGAACAACACAAGGTGTTCCTCTTTACGAACGTATTTGATTCCCGCGGAAACAGGTATGACATCCCCGTGGCCTATGCCGCCCTGCGTACGGGCTTTGGCGATATCGCCCTGAAATGCCGGCCCGAGGAGTTGCGTGAAAAAGTCTTGAAGGCTTACGCCAACCCGATTCCACCCAGGCTGGTGGCGCAGGGTCCGGTGCAGGAGGTGGTATACACGGGAGACCGGCTGCTTGAGAAAGGCGGCATGGACGAGTTTCCCGTGCCGGTCACCCACCCGGGCTGGGACGGCGGCCCCATCATGGCGGCATCCTGCTGGGTAACCAAAGACCCGGATACCGGTGCGCGCAACGTGGGGGTTTACCGCAGCCACGTGTATGCCCGGGACCGGCTGGGCATCCATATGGCCGGGCCCCACCGGGATATTCAGACCCACTGGCAAAAATGCCGGGCAAAGGGGATCCCGCTCCAGGCGGCCATTGTGGTGGGCGGGCCGCCCAATTTGACCTATGTGGGCACCGCCAGCCTTCCCCCCGGCACGGACGAATACGCGCTGGCCGGAGCCTTCGCGGGTGAGCCCGTGGAACTGGTCAAATGCAAGACCGTGGATCTGGAGGTGCCGGCCAACGCCGAGATCGTCCTGGAAGGAGAGCTGACCACCGAGGAGCTGGAACTGGAGGGCCCCCACGGGGAAGGCGGGGCCGGAGAGTATTTGAGCATGGGGGATATGCAGCCCTATTTTACCATAAAGTGCATTACCCATCGCAAGGACGCGATCTGGTATGCCACCGCCCGGGGCGCCCCCACCAAGGGGCTGCTCCTGAAACGGCTCAGAGAGGACCTGAACATGCCCCACGTGCTGGCGGCCTCTTCCATCGATTCGACCGCTCCCGGGAGCCTCTCGGTTATCTTGATTAAAATAAAAAAACACACCGACCCGAAGGAAGTGCAGCGCACCCTGGACGCCTTTGCGGAGCCGGACAATGCGCTGGATGAAGGCTACGCGAATGTCCCGGGCAAACAGATCGGTACGACCTACATCATTGCCGTCGATGAGGATATTGATCTGCGGGACCGCGATATGCTCTGGTGGGCCCTGAGCAGCAGGGTGCAGCCCCACCGGGATTTCCGCATTGTCAGGTATCGCACCAAGGACCTGAAGAATCCCTCCTTCCTGCCCGATTCCGAGATGGAAAAAATCAAGCACAACCAGTTCCACCCGAATGTGCAGCTGCCGGAAGCTTCCCGCGTGCTCATCAACGCCACGTGCAAGTGGCCCTACCCGCCGGTGTGCATGCCCGCAAAAAAAATCATGGAGGAGGGATTGGCCATCTGGCAGGAGCTGGGTCTTGCCCCGCTGAAATTAAGGGAACCCTGGCATGGCTATGAGCTGGGCCACTTCCCCCGACAGTTCGCCGAGGACGCAGAACGGGCCGTCCGGGGCGAGTACTATAAAACATCGGAGATGAGAGCCCGCAAAAGAGTTAAAATAGACTATCCGCCACTGGAGTTCCCGGAGGTGCAGAAAGACAAGTAAATATCCGGGTCCAGAGGACCAGGCTTTGGTT
>JAUYIZ010000072.1 GCA_030688615.1 Desulfobacterales bacterium
TTATGCTTTGTAAATCAAAAACATAAGAAAAATTTACGTTTTTTGTGATGATTTCCTGGGGCCTGAATTACCTTAAATCTTAAAACTTAAATCTTAAAACTCGAACTTTAGTTCGTTATGCTTTGTAAATCAAAAACATAAGAAAAATTTACGTTTTTTGTGATGATTTCCTGGGGCCTGAATTACCTTAAATCTTAAAACTTAAATCTTAAAACTCGAACTTTAGTTCGTTAAAATTTAGCGCTTTGAAACAGCTTGTATAGATCCAGTTTGTTGATCAGGTCCGTAAAAAGCTCGCCCAACACTTTTTCCCCGTCACTCCTGCCGATAATTTTCATTGTTTCCGCCTTGCCGCTGATGGACTCGGAGCTTAACACCTTCTGGTTGAGCATCAGCCTTGCTTCGTAGGCCATAGAGGCCATCCATTGCCTGCCCCGCAGATCTAGCATGAACTCCCTGAGGATAATTTCCAAAACAGGTTCGCGCTCGGTTTCATTCGGGAGGATCTGCGCCTGCATTTTTTCAAGCCGCCTTTTTATCGCTTCCGTAAAAAGAGCAGGAAGCTGAAAAGCGCCGGCCAAAAACTCACTCTGATTACGCTCCACCAGGCTCAGGGAAAAAGTTCCGGTAAAATATTTAAACTCCTGTTTTCCCAGTCTGCCGAAAATTTCCGAGTAGGGGCGCATGTCCTTATATATAATAAACACTTTTTTCCCCTGGACCTGATTTATTTCTGCCGGCATTTTATACCTGATGTTAATGTAGGAACTGGTGGAGCAGGAAAAGGCGATTGCCCCGAAAAACAGTAAACTTATCACCCGGCTGCCTTTAGATCGTAACCATTCCAATTTCATCGGTGTGTCCTCCTGTTGTTTATTCAGTATTGAAAACCTGATCCTCTGGGCCAGGCAAGGGAAAGATGGCTCTGCCCTGGCGTTTTATGTCTAAAATTACAAATTCCAAGCACCAAATTACAAATAAATCCTAAATTCCAATTTTCAATGACCCAAGCCTTCCAGAAGGAGACATCGTTTGGGTTTTCGAAAAGTAATTTGCGGGATAGTATTTCTTGAAATATAATCAAAAAAATGTCAGAGAACAAGAACGTTGTTAAAATTCAATGAGAATTCATTATAATATACCATGAAACCTGTTGTGGCAATCATCGGCCGGCCGAATGTGGGCAAATCGACCTTTTTCAACCGGGTTACCCGGTCCAGAGATGCCCTGGTGGACAACGTTCCCGGGGTCACCCGGGACCGGATATATCGGGACGTGGACTGGGAGGGGCGGCAATTCACCCTCGTGGATACCGGCGGGTATGTGGAAAATGACGATGACACATTTGCGGCTCAAATCCGCCTTCAGATTCAACAGGCCGTTGAAGTTGCCGATGTGATCATCCTCCTGCTTGACGGCAAGGGGGGGGTGTCCCCTTTTGATACGGATCTTCTGGCGGTTTTGCGGCTGGTGGCCAAACCGGTTTTTTACGTGGTAAACAAAATCGACGGTGTTGAAAAAGAGGGTAATCTTTCAGAATTTTATCGCCTGGGCCTCAGCGGGTTCTACCCGGTATCGGCCGAGCAGGGTTACGGCATTCCCGATTTTCTGGATGCCCTGGTTCTTTCACTGCCCGAGGTTGCCCCGGAACTTTACGCGGACCGGGTCAAGGTCGCGGTGGTCGGGCGGCCCAACGTGGGAAAATCATCCCTGATCAACCGGCTGTTAGGTGAAAACCGCATGGTCGTCAGCCATATCCCCGGCACGACCCGCGATGCCATCGACACGGTTTGCGATCACGGGGGTAAAAAGTATCTGCTGATCGATACCGGCGGCATCCGGCGCAAGGGCCGCGTATCGGAGAAAATTGAAAAGTTTTCCGTCATCAAAGCGTTAAAGAGCCTGGATAGGTGCGACGTGGCCCTGATCGTGCTGGATGCCGCCGAAGGGATTACCGACCAGGACATCACCATCGCCGGATACGCCTTTGAGCGCGGCTGCGGCTGCATCTTTCTGCTCAATAAATGGGATTTAATGGGAAAGGATCGAAAAACCGAGAAAAAACACGCCGAGCACCTCCGCATGGCCGCCAAATATTTAAGTTTTGCACCGATATTGACCGTTTCTGCGCTGAACGGTCTCCGGGTCGCCCAGAGTTTCAGGCTGATCGACCAGGTGTACCGGCAGTATTCTTCGCGTATCGGCACCGGCAAGCTGAACAAAATTTTTCAGGCGGCGGTTGAAAAAAATGAACCGGCTATGTACCGAGGCCGGCGCATCAAGTTTTTTTATGCGACCCAGATAGGTACCCGGCCGCCCGGCGTGGTCTGTTTTGTCAACTATCCGGAGGGGATTCATTTTTCCTATCAGCGCTATCTGATCAATCAGTTCAGGATCGGCGCCCGGCTCGACAAGACGCCGATTCGATTGATTTTTCGTAAAAGGGAAGGGCGGCCGCGGTAGTCTGGTATGGACTCATACACAGAAGCTACACCGGATGCCCCCGCATCAAGTCCGGCAGGACGACCGGAAGAGTTGTGAATTATTGATGGACATTTTCGAGCATCAGGCGCGGCAGACGGCCGGCAGGTCCGCACCCCTGGCGGAAAACATGCGGCCGAAAAGCCTGGCGGATTTCGCGGGGCAGGCCCACCTGGTCGGCCCGGGGGGAATCCTGCGCCATGCCATCGAAAAAGACAAGATTTTTTCCATGATCCTGTGGGGGCCGCCCGGTTGCGGCAAAACCACGCTGGCAAGGATCGTGGCCCGGGACACCCGGGCCCATTACGTCCATTTCTCCGCGGTTCTGTCCGGGGTGAAAGAAATTCGCGCGGTGGTGGAAGAGGCCCGAAACCAGCAGAAGCTTTACCGCAAAAACCTGATCCTGTTTGTCGATGAAATCCACCGCTTCAACAAGGCCCAGCAGGATGCCTTTCTGCATCATGTGGAAAGCGGGCTGATCACCCTGATCGGCGCCACCACGGAAAACCCGTCCTTTGAGGTCATCTCGCCCCTGCTGTCCAGGTGCCGGGTGCTCATCTTAAAGCCCCTTTTTTTTGAGGACCTGGCCTTGATAATTCACCGGGCCCTTGAAGATAAGGAAAACGGCCTGGGAAAAATGAACCTGGAGTTAAGCCCGGATGCTGTTTCCCACATCATTCAGATTTCAGACGGGGACGCGCGCATGGTGCTGAACAACCTGGAACTTGCGGCCTCGGTAGCATGTTCCGGACAAGACCCTGCGTCACCCGCAAAGGTAAGCACGGTCACACGGCAGGATGTGGAAAAGGCGCTTCTGAAAAAGGCCTTGATGTATGACAAATCAGGCGAGGAGCACTATAACCTGATATCGGCGCTTCACAAAAGCCTGCGGGGCAGTGATCCGGATGCGGCCCTGTACTGGCTGGGGCGCATGCTGCTGGCCGGCGAGGACCCGTTTTACATTGCCCGCCGGATGGTCAGGTTTGCCTCGGAAGATATCGGCAACGCAGAGCCCCAGGCCCTCGGGGTGGCCCTGAACGCCATGGAGGCCTTCCGCTTTCTGGGGCACCCCGAAGGCGAACTGGCCCTGTCCCAGGCGGCGGTCTATCTGGCCACCGCCCCCAAAAGCAATGCGGTTTACAAGGCCCACGAAAACGTCCGGGAGGCTGTCAAAAAATCCGGGCCGTTGCCGGTTCCCCTGCACATTCGGAACGCGCCCACCGGATTGATGAAAGAACTGGGCTACGGCAAAGGGTATCAGTATGCCCACAACGACAGGGACGGATATGTCAGCCAAGACTACCTGCCGGACGAACTGAAAGATCAACTGTATTATTTCCCCACGGAAAGAGGGCATGAAAAAATTGTCAAGCAGCGGCTCGACGGCTGGCGAAACCTGAAAAAAAGGGCGGCAAATTCAAAAAAGAAGGCAGATTGAGGCCATGGCCGCACAGTTTCTTGTGGTTGACCCGGGGTGAAACATTATGGTAGAGAACAGTCCAATTAACATAAAGGGGGAGTAAAGCATGAATGAAGTGGTTGTGGTCAGCGGGTCAAGAACAGCCGTCGGGGCTTTTGGCGGCGGGTTTAAAGAGGTATCGGCCATTGAGCTGGGGTCACTGGTCATCAAGGACGTTTTGCGGCGCGCCGGCCTGAGGCCTGCGGTCAGCGAGCAGGTGAAAAAAAGCGCTCCGCAGAAGCTTCAGGGCCAGGGCATCATCGAGATTGAAAAAAAATATGACGACTGGGACGCATCCGCTGCGCCAGTATCTATCGAGGAAGTCATCATGGGAAACGTGCTGCAGGCCGGCCAGGGGCAGAACCCGGCCCGGCAGGCCATGATCCGCGGGGGGATCCCCAAGGAAACGCCGGCCTTTTCCATCAACAAGGTGTGCGGCTCCGGCCTGAAGGCCGTGGCCCTGGGCGCTGCCGCCATCATGACGGGCCAGGCCGAGGCGATCATTGCCGGCGGCCAGGAAAACATGAGCATGGCGCCCATGGCGCTGCCCAAAGCCAGGTGGGGCCACCGGATGGAGATCAGCGGCACCGGGGATATTTATGATCTCATGGTATTTGACGGCCTTTACGAGATATTCTACGGGTACCACATGGGCATCACGGCCGAGAACATCGCCGCGCTGTATGACATCAGCCGGCAGGAGCAGGATGCGCTGGGCGTTTTGAGCCATCAGCGGGCGCGCCGGGCGATCCAGGACGGGCTGTTCGGCCAGGAGATCATTCCCGTGGTCATTAAATCTCCCAAAGGGGACACGGTCATTGACACGGATGAACGCCCCATGGAGACCAGCCTGGAGAAAATGTCCAGGTTACGGCCGGCCTTTAAGGCCGACGGGACCGTGACGGCCGGCAATGCGTCGGGCATTAACGACGGAGCCGCGGCGGTGCTGTTGATGAGCGCAGCCAGGGCCAAAGCCATGGGCCTTGAGCCGATCGTCAAGATAAAGTCTTTTGCTTCCGGGGGCATCGATCCTGCCTACATGGGGATGGGGCCTGTTCCGGCCATCCGCAAAGCGTTGCAGGCGGCCAAAATGACGCTGGGCGATATTGACCTGATCGAGCTTAACGAAGCTTTTGCGGCCCAGGCCATCGGGTGCATGCGGGAGCTGGGCATCGACACGGACCGGCCCAATGAGCTGGGCAGCGGCGTGTCCCTGGGCCATCCCATCGGGTGCACCGGGGCCCGGCAGCTGGTGACCGGGATGAACCAGATGAAGCGCAAGGATTATTCGACCGGTCTGATCACCATGTGCATCGGCGGCGGGATGGGAATGGCCATGATCGTGGAGCGATAGCCGTGCTATTTGCTTGATATTTTAGTGCCTGACGTGTTAAACATGGAGGGAAAATGGACATCAGCAGGAAATTGGGCATCCTGGTTTTTTTCGGCATTCCGGTCATTGTCGGCGGCGGGGTGGTCTATGCGCTTTGGGGCAGTTATGTTGCGGTGGCAGTTTTCGAAATCCTGCTGGCCGTTGTCGCCGTCGGGGTCGTTGCCGGAAAATAGGGCCGGGTAAGGGACACGGCATGACAAAAAGTAAAAACTGTTATGAGACAGGTAATAACCAGCCTGGTTGGCAAAGGGCCGGAGCCAAGATGAGCCAAATAAGATGAGCGAAATAAATTTCAAGGAAAGGATTCTGTATTTTTTTCTGGCGCTTTTTCTGATTTCATTTTTGATGCTGAGCTGGCTGCTGTGGTCTTTCATCTCGATTATTATCATCGCTGCTGTTATCACGGGCATTTTTTCTCCGGTTTATCATTACATCAGACTGAAAACCAGTGCCACTTTGGCCTCAATGGCCACCTGTGCGATTATTTTTATCATTTTGTTTATTCCGATTGTTTTTCTGGTGAGCATGTTGTCCAAAGAGGCCTATGATTTGTACCTGGTGGCCAAAAGCGCTGTTTTGAGCGACGAGATCAAAAAACTTTTGGAAAAAAGCAAAATTGTGGACCGGGCCGGGCTGATTTTATCGCATTTTAACATCAGTTTCACGGGGGCGGAAATCCAGCGGGAGATTTCAGAAGTGGGCAAGGTGGTGGCGCTTTTTCTATACAACCAGGCCAGCACCGTCGCATCCAATCTATTCAAATTTCTGATCAATTTCTTTTTCATGCTGCTCATTATCTTTTTTCTTCTGATCGACGGGCACCGGTTGCTGGAATTTATATTCGAGCTCTCGCCGCTGCCCAAGGCCCAGGGGGAAAAATTGATCTTAAAATTCAAGGATATGGCCGGTGCGATCCTGGTGATCAACGGCCTGGGCGGATTGATCCAGGGAGTCATGGGGGGGATTGTTTTTGCGCTGTTCGATTTAAAATCCCCGATCCTGTGGGGCGTTCTGATGGGAGTGCTTGCATTTTTGCCCATTGTCGGGATCGGCGTCGTTTTCATCCCGGCGGTTATTTACCTTTTTCTGGCGGGACGTTTCGGCGCCGGCATATTTTTTATTGTTTTTTACCTGGTCCTTTCCGGCGGGGTCGAGTATTTCTTCAAGCCCAAACTCGTGGGAACCAAGGTGAAGATGCACACGCTGCTGGTCTTTCTTTCGGTGATCGGCGGCCTGAAGATTTACGGCATACTGGGTTTTATCTACGGTCCTCTGGTGGTGACCGCGTTTTTGACCATGAGCGATATTTACTTTTCCAGTTATCAGAGCCTAATAGACCCGAAAAATGAATGTACCTAATTTAGAGGAAGGTTAATGAATTCTCCCAGCAGAACCCCTGAGATCAGCATCGAGAGCGAGATGAAAAAATCGTATCTCGATTATGCCATGAGCGTGATTATCGGCAGGGCCCTGCCGGATGTGCGCGACGGGCTGAAACCCGTTCACCGGCGCATCCTGTTTGCCATGCGGGAACTGAAAAACGACTGGAACAAACCGTCTAAAAAATCCGCCCGCATCGTGGGCGATGTCATCGGCAAGTACCATCCCCATGGGGACACGGCCGTATATGACACGATCGTCCGGATGGCCCAGGATTTTTCCTTGAGATACCCGCTGATCAACGGGCAGGGAAACTTCGGCTCCGTGGACGGCGACCCGCCGGCTGCCATGCGGTACACGGAAATCCGCATGATGCCCCTGGCGCATCACATGCTGGAAGATCTGGACAAGGAAACCGTTGATTTTGTCCCCAATTATGATGAGTCCCTGACCGAGCCCTCGGTTTTGCCGGCGAAATTTCCGAACCTGCTGGTCAACGGCTCCTCCGGCATCGCAGTGGGCATGGCCACCAACATTCCGCCCCATAATTTTTCAGAGATCATCGGGGCCATTAAAGCCATGATCGACAACCCGGACATCACATTCCAGGAGCTGATCGGCCTGATTCCCGGCCCTGATTTTCCGACCGGGGGGATCATCTACGGCACCAAGGGCATTTATGACGCGTACAAGACCGGCCGCGGCATCATCCGGATCCGTTCCCGGGCGATCGTTGAAATCGACAAAAGAAACCAGAGTGAAACCATCGTCATCACGGAACTTCCCTACCAGGTGAACAAGGCCAGGCTCATTGAAAAAGTGGCCGAACTGATGAAGGACAAACAAATCGAGGGGCTTCGCTACGTCAGGGACGAGTCGGACCGGGAAGGGATGCGCATTGCGCTGGGCCTGAAAAAAGATCAGGTGGCCGGCGTAATCATCAATCAGCTCTACAAGCACACCCAGGCGGAGGTAAGTTTCGGGATTATTTTTCTGGCCGTGGTCAATCAACAGCCCAAACTGCTGAATTTAAAAAGCATGCTGGAATATTTCCTTCTCCACCGCCAGGAAATCATCATCCTGAGAACCCAGTACGATCTGAAAAAAGCCGAAGAGCGCGCCCATATCCTCGAAGGCTTGAAAATCGCCCTGGAAAATCTTGACGAGGTCGTGGCCCTGATACGAAAGTCATCGACTCCCAAGGATGCCAAGGAAACCCTGATCCTCCGGCTCAGTCTGACGCCCATCCAGGCCCAGGCCATTCTGGACATGCGGCTGCAGCGGCTCACCGGTCTGGAGCGGGAAAAAATACTGGAGGAATACAACAGCGTGCTGCACGATATTGCACGCTACCGGGAAATACTCGGCAGCAACAGCCTGGTGCTGAGCATCATCAAGGATGAACTGACCGAAATACAGCAGTCCTACGGGGACGGGCGCCGGTCCGAGATTGTCGAAAGCGAAGGGGAGCTGACCATCGAGGACATGATCGTTCAGGAGGACATGGTCGTTTCCATTTCCAACAGCGGCTACATCAAGCGAAACCCCATTACCCTGTATCACAGCCAGCATCGCGGGGGAAAGGGCAAAACCGCCATGGGCACCAAGGAAGAGGATTTTGTCTCCCACCTTTTTGTGGCCTCGACCCATCACACGTTCATGTTTTTCACCAATCAGGGCAAGGTGTACTGGTGCAAGGTCTATGACATCCCCCAGGCCGGCCGGGCCAGCCGCGGCAAGGCGATTGTGAATCTGCTCAACCTTGAAAAAGATGAAAAAATGACGGCGATACTGGCCGTCCCCCAATATGAACCCGGCGCTTTTGTGATCATGGCCACCCGGCGGGGGGTGGTAAAAAAGACCGAGCTGATGGCTTTCAGCCGGCCCAGGGCCGGCGGCATCATCGCCATCAACCTGGTGGACGGCGATGAGCTGATTGCCGCCAGGATCTCGGACGGCACGCGCAATGTTTTCCTGGGCTCCAAAATGGGAAAATCCATACGGTTCCATGAACTGGACGTGCGCCCGTCCGGCCGCACGTCCCAGGGCGTGCGGGGAATGCGGCTCGCCCCCGGCGACGACATCGTGGGCATGGAGGTGCTCAGCCACGGGCAGACCCTCTTTGTCGTGACGGAGAACGGCTTCGGCAAGCGAACTTCCATCGATGAATATTCGGTGCAGAAACGGGGCGGACTGGGCGTCATCACGATCAAAACCAGCATGCGCAACGGGCAGGTGGTCGGCATTCTCCTGGCCGACGAAGACGATGACCTGATGCTCATGACGGACTCGGGGAAACTGATCCGCATGCCCATCAGCAGCATCAGCGTCATCGGCCGGAACACCCAGGGGGTCAAGCTGATGGGGATGGATGCCCTGGAACGGATTGCCGGGGCGGCCAGGCTGGCGGAAAAAGAGTCCTGAAAGTGTCCGTCCCTAAATGGCCCTTTTTGCGCCGGGCTGCGTGCTCCGCGGGTTTCCAGGCTGCGACGTACAAAACGTACGTCTCGCCGTAAACCCTTGTGCGGTTTTGCCCGGCACAAAAATTGCTCATTTATGAATCAGACACTCGAAAACCAGGAAACACATGAAAAACCAGGCGGACAACAAAAATATGGCGATCGGCGTCGTGGGCGCCGGAAGCTGGGGGACGGCCCTGTCCAATCTTCTGGCAACTAAAGGGTACCCGGTAGATCTCTGGGTTTTTGAAAAGGAAGTCCGGGATCAGATCCAGGCCTGCGGGGAAAACCAGGTTTTTCTTCCGGGCATTACCCTTTCCAGCCGTATTTTTGCCACCAACGATGTTGCAAGGGTTGCTTCCGGCAAAGCGCTGCTGGTGATCGTGCTCCCGTCCCATGTGTTCAGAAAGACCGTGCGCAGGTTCAAGGAGCATATCGCCGGGGACACGGTGATCGTTTCGGCATCCAAGGGCATTGAGATTAAAACCCATCTGACCATGTCCGGGGTTCTTTCCGAGGAGCTGCCCGCCATGGGGCCGGAGCACCTGGCGGTCCTTTCCGGGCCGACCTTTGCCAGGGAAGTGGCGCAAAACGTGCCGACGGTTGTCACCGTGGCCGCCGCGAACCGCCAGGTGGCCGGCTGGGTCCAGCAGGTTTTCGCGTCTCCTTTTTTCCGGGTGTACACCGGCGATGACATGCTGGGGGTCGAGCTGGGCGGGGCCATAAAAAACGTTATCGCCATTGCGGCCGGCATTGCGGACGGACTGGGTCTCGGATACAACACGAGGGCCGCCCTGATCACCCGGGGGCTTGCCGAGATCCGGCGGTTGGGGGTGAAGCTGGGGGCCAACCCAAAAACATTTTCCGGGCTGGCTGGCGTGGGGGACCTGGTGCTGACCTGCACGGGGGATTTAAGCCGCAATTACACGGTGGGGAAAAATATCGGCAAGGGAAAACGGCTCAAGGAAATTCTGTCTGAAATGCGCATGGTGGCCGAAGGGATCAAAACGGCCAAGTCCGTTTACGAGCTTTCCATTCGCGTGGGGGTTGAAATGCCCATTTCGCATGAGGTCTACCGGATCCTTTATCATGGCCTTTCTCCCCAGAAAGCGCTGCGGCGGCTGATGGCCCGCAATTTAAAACAGGAGCTGGATGAGCAGTAGCGATGTTACCCCGCACAAGGGCCGGGGGCACCGGAAGCGGCTGCGGGACAAGTTTCTTTCTGCGGGCCTTGCCGGGTTCCACGACTATGAAGTGATCGAGCTGCTCCTCACACTGGCGAACCCCAGAAAGGATTGCAAGGATTCAGCCAAGCTGGCCCTTGAGAAATTTAAGACCCTGCAGAACGTTTTTGAAGCTTCCGACAACGAACTGTGCGCGCTGGAGGGCATCGGGCCCCAAAATGTATTCGGCCTGCGGCTGATCAAGGCCGTGGCGGACAGGTATCTTGAAAAAAAACTGGTGCAGCAAGGCATGATCCGCCACTCCAAGGAGCTGTTTGACTACCTTTATCACAGCATCCGGGACAAGACGCGGGAATGCTTCAAGGTGGTGTTTCTGGATGCCAAAAACAAGGTCATAAAGGCCGAAACCCTTTTTCAGGGGACGCTGACGGCCGCCAGCGTTTATCCCAGGGAAGTCGTGCGGGAGGCCCTTGCCTGCCATGCGGCGGCCCTGATATTTGCCCACAACCATCCGTCCGGCGATCCCGAGCCTTCCGCCGATGATGTTTCCATCACGCGCCGGCTCGTTTTTGCCTGCCGCGTGATGGGCATTGCCGTTCACGAACATCTTGTGATCGGAAACAACACCTATTTCAGTTTTGCCGATCATGGCCATATTGAAAGAATGAACCAGGAAGCTGAAAGCCGGCTCGGGTGAACCGGGGATAAAATGACTGACATCAAACCGCCGTCCGGCAACAACGAAAACTGCCCATCGTGTTTCGGCACCCTGGATATCGTTTTCCCCAGGGACGAAAACGGGCTCCGGAGCACGCCGGAACCCTGTTTTGCCTGCGAGCATAAAACATGCTGTTTGCGATCCGCCATGGAGAGCCCTGACGGGTGGAAGGTGCGGGAAGAATTTGCCGACAGGTCCTACCGGTCCGGCATGATCAATTTTCTGCAGCGGTGGGCCAAAAAAAAGGATATTCAGCGCAAGCTTCAGGAAGAAAGGAGGCGGTCGTGAAAAACATTAAGGAAGTCGCCCTGTCAGGCCGGCGCGTGTTTTTCAGGGTCGATTTTAACGTGCCCCTGGATGAAGGGCAAAAAATAACGGACGATTCGCGCATTCGGGCTGTTTTGCCCACCCTCCAATACGCCCTGGCATCGGGCGCAAAGGTCATCGTGGCCTCCCATCTGGGCCGGCCCGAGGGGAAAAAAAATCCGAAAATGAGCCTTTTGCCGGTGGCGCAGCGTTTGGGGGAATTGCTCGAAAAACCGGTTCGCCTGGCCGGGGACTGTATCGGGCCGGAGGTAAAAAAGCTTGTGCAGGATATGCAGGCCGGCGACGTGGTGATGCTCGAGAATTTGCGCTTTTACCCGCAGGAGCAGAAAAACGACCCGTCGTTTGCCGAAAAACTGGCTGAACTTTGCGACGTTTACGTGAACGATGCCTTTGCGGTATCCCATCGCGCGGATGCCTCCGTGGCCGGCATCGTAAAATTCGCCCCGCGCTCGGTTTCCGGGTTTTTGCTCCAGCGCGAAATGGACTACTTTCACAAGGCCATGACCGACCCCCGAAGACCGCTGGTGGCCATCGTCGGCGGCGCAAAAGTTTCCGACAAACTCAGGGCCCTGGAAAACATGTTGCAGCATGTGGACAAGATCATCATCGGCGGCGCCATGGCCAACACCTTCCTGAAAGGCCAGGGTTGCTTTCTGGGAAAATCTCGGGTGGAAGAAGATCTGGTGGAAGCATCCGCTGCCGTCATCCGGGCAGCTGCCGAAAAAGGCGTTACCGTGTATCTTCCGGTGGATGCCGTGGTGGCCGACCGGTTTGATCCCGGCGCGGCCACAAAAATCGTGCCCGTCCATGAGATCCCGGCTGACTGGATGGTCATGGATATCGGGCCGGCATCTTCCATACTCTTTGCAGAGGCGCTGTCCAATGCCAAAACCATTGTTTGGAACGGTCCCATGGGGGTGTTTGAAATGGACGCTTTCAGCCGGGGAACCCTGGCCATGGTCACGCATGTCGCCAACGCGTATGCACTGACCATCGTGGGCGGCGGGGACACCGATGCCGCCGTGCACATGGCAAAAGAAGCGCAGCGGATAACCTATATTTCAACCGGAGGCGGCGCGTTCCTGGCCTTGCTGGAGGGCAAACAGCTGCCCGGGGTGGCCGCGCTGGATGAGGCCGGGGAGAAATGACGCTTGGGCCTTTTATCCGCCGACACAGGATTCCGATCGTCGCGGGCGGGTGTCTGCTCGTTGTTTTAGGGATCTATGCCGGCAATTACCTGTACCCCAAGCTTGCCGGCTTTTATCATGTTTTCACGGACAAGGCGCAGGTTAAAGCCTTTGTGAATTCCTTCGGCATCGCCGCGCCGCTGGTATTTGTCGCCATACAGGTGCTGCAGGTCATTTTTGCGCCCATCCCCGGGGAAATCAGCGGCTTTGCGGGCGGGTATCTTTTTGGCGCGGCCCTGGGTTTTATCTACTCCACCATCGGGCTGACCCTGGGGTCATGGATTAATTTTTTTCTCGGCCGGCTGCTGGGACGGCATTTCGTACGCAGGTTGATCCCGCCCCATACCCTGGAAAGATTCGACAAAATCGCCAAGCGGGAAGGCATCATCTTTATATTCATATTCTTTCTGCTGCCGGGCTTTCCCAAAGACTACCTTTGCCTGTTCCTGGGCATTACCCGGATTCCGTTCAAAGTGCTCCTGGCCCTCAGCGCCGTCGGCAGGATGCCCGGGACCTTCATGTTGAGTCTTCAAGGCGCGCTTCTTTTTCAGGGGCAATATGCCGGCATGGCCCTTTTTAGCGGGATGTCCCTGCTGTTTATTCTGGTGGTGTACCGGTATCGCGAAAATCTTTATGGCTGGGCGGAAAAATTAAATCAGGAAAAGTAAGCCCGGCACGGTGCAGAGTGCAGCGTTAGTTGTTGACTTTTTTAGAAAATGACGCTATTTTCCTTCTCTGGATGCAAACGGCAGGGGGTTAGATTGACATTTTGGCGGATCCGAGAAGAGTTGAGCCTGACCAACCGGTTGAGACGGTCCTATTATGAGCTGTTACGGGACGATCTTGACCAGTTCATGCTCTCCTATGGACTGATTGATTCTTACAAAAATTTTCAGTCCAAAAAAATTCAATATCCTTTTGTCGAAAAGCGCGAGATGAAGCCGCGCACCCGTGTCCCCCATATTGAACATGAGCCCCAGAATTCCTTTCTGGTCATTTTTCTGGAAGATTGCATTCCTGCCGCCGATAAAAAGTACATCCGGTTTCTGGATGTGAACAAAACCACCAAGGTCAACCTGCTGCGCTACACGCCCCTGTCCCTTGCGGCCGATTATAATAGAAGCCATAAGTATCTGGAAGCCGCACAATTTTACGACTTTTTAAGGGTGCTCCTTCCCATTGACTATGCCCTGCTCATTCAGAGGGACCCGGCCAGCTGGGCCCAGAATCGTTACAACATTTCCCATTTTCATGTCCGCATCGACTGGCCCATAGCCGAAGCCGCGGAAGAGCTGGCCAGGGATCTTCGCTATATCTCCAAAGATATTTACGAAAAAGGGGAGAAGTATGCCGAGGATATCCAGAAAAAATTTTTCGAATATTTCGGCCTGCCGGAAATCGTGGGCGGCAGAAGGACGGCGGCCATCGTGGCATCGCAATATTTGAAAAGAATCCCCTGCGTGGCCACCATTTATGTGGGCAGCAGCGAATCGAGATCCATGATGCGGATTTCCGAAAGAAGTGTTTCCAAGGCCATTTTAATGAAGTTTTCCGGCATGGAAATCGACCAGATTGCCCGGGACAACAGCCTGCTGCCGGAAACCTTCCGGCAGAATTACGTTGTGGCGCGGGAACGGGAAAAAGACATCTGTATTTTCCAGGCGACCTATTCCTGGACCGAGCACGCCCGGCCGCCCTATGACGGCAAGCTGCGGGAGCTCAAACCGGATGTCTACTGGCAGACGGTCTGGTTTCAGCAGCTGCTGCCCAAACCCGGCGTGCAGAAGTATCCGCCGTTGCCCATCAATGTCATCTACTCCTGACGGTTTCAGAGCTCTTTGATCATGGCTGTTTCATCGCAGCCCGGGAATTTGACGCAGGTGAAACAGCCGGCCCATATTTTGAGGGGAAGCTGGGACCGGTCAATGGGCAGGAAGCCGTATTTTTTAAAAAAATCAGGCCGGTAGGTCAGGGTGAAAACTTTTTTAATGCTAAATGTCCCGGCTTCCGCCAGGGCGGCGTTGACCAGCTTTTCTCCGATGGTCTGCTTTATATGCTCCGGGTGGACCGCCAGTGACCTGATTTCCGCAAGGTCTTTCCAGCAAAACTGAAGGGCGCAGCAGCCGAGCACGCGCTCCTGGCCGTCTAAAAAAACCGAAAAATCACGCAGATGGTCATAAAGCTCACTCAGGGGGCGGGCAAGCAGGTCGCCTTTTTTGCCGTATTCCTGGAGAAGTTCGTAGATGGCCCGCACATCCTTTATTTTTGCTTTCTCGATCATAGGGTTGCTTTCTTATATCATCCCGGCCGCCGAAGCAAGAAGAAAAAAATTGCGTTTTAAAAAGATAGCTGTTACGGGCTGTTTATGATTTCCATCAATCGATATTTAGCGGCCGGCGTCCACCGCATCGCGGATGTTTTTCCGGAAATCCGGCAAGATCCCGTGGTGCTGGAAATTTTCGGCACGCCCCAAGAGGCGGCGGACGTCCTGGACAACACCCCCGTTGCCCTCGGGGACCGGTCCCGCTACATGTCGGTGGACAACGACGACGGTTCCATCCGGATCGGCTGCGGGCACCTGCAGCAGTCCGCGCCGGAAATATTATACCTGGATATCGTTCATGAGCTCGTGCATGTGAAACAGCACCGGCAGGGGCTCAACCTGTATGATAAATCCGTGGCTTATGTGGACCGGCCCACCGAAGTTGAAGCCTACCGCTTTACGGTGGAGGTGGCCCGGAGGATCGGTCTGTCGGATGCGCAGATTCTCGATTACCTCCTGGTGGAGTGGATTACGCCGGAAGAGCACAGGCGGCTGGCAGGCAAATTAAACGTGACGGCACCCTAAAAAGCTCAACTTCGGCGTTGCGCTGCATTTATTCAACCATAGGAAACCTTGTCCTCTGGGCCAGGTCAGAGATAGATGGCTCTGCCTTGGCGTTTTGTGTCAAAATTACAAATTCCAAGCACCAAATTACAAATAAATCTCAAAGTCCAATATTCAACGACCCCAATCTTCCATGACGAGACATCGCTTTGATTTTCGAATTTTGGTCATTGGATATTGTTTGGTATTTGTAATTTGATATTTATAATTTCAATAATACAATGAACTTCCAACCAAGCAAATCCCCTCCGGGGATAACCAAAGCCTGGTCCTCAGGCCAGGATATTTACCTGATCTGAATGGATTCGCCCTGCTGGGGCACCAGCACGTTAAACCCTTCTGTTTTTAAGTGTTCGGCAAAAGCAAGGGTCTGCTCCTCTTCCCCGTGGACTAGGGCCACCTGTTTTATCTTCAGGTTGGACGTCTTGAGAAACCGGGTCATTTCGGCTTTGTCCCCATGGGCGCTGAACCCGTCCAGTTTCACCACGCGGGCCCGGAGCGGGTAAGATTTGTTAAAAATATTCACCAGGGGCGGATCCCCCTTTCTTTGCGCGGCTTCAAAGGCCGCGCCCAGCTCCAGGATGCGCCGGCCCAGGGTGTTCTGCGCCATGAAGCCGACGATCAGGACCGTGTTTTTGCTGTCGTGGATTTTATAGCGCAGGTGATGCAGAATGCGGCCGGCTTCGCACATTCCTGAAGCTGAAATCACCACGTGGGGCTTTTCATCCCGCATCAGGATCATGGATTCCTCGACCGAGCGGACAAAATGAATCTGGCGGAAAGAAAAAGGGTTCTTGCCATGTTCCAGAAAGGTTTCATGGGTTTGCCGGTCGTAAACTTCCGGATGCTCCCCGAAAACTTTGGTGATGTTCAGCGCCAGGGGGCTGTCCACGTAAACGGGGATTTTGGGCACATCCCCGGCGTCATAAAGCTCATGCAGATAATAAATCAGTTCCTGAGTGCGCCCGTAGGCAAAGGCTGGGATCAGCAGGGTCCCTCCCCGGCTGGCCGTATCGATCAGCACCTCTTTGAGCAGCTGCTTGTTGTCTTTTTGCGACGCGTGAAGACGATCCCCGTAGGTGCTTTCCATGATCATCAGGTCAATTTCCCGGTCTTGGTCCGGGAAAATCAGGGCCGGGTCATCGATGATCGGCTTGTTGAACCTTCCAATGTCCCCGGTATAGAGAATATTTTTCAACTTTCCGTTTTCACGGGATTTAAGGAGTGTAAGGGCCGAGCCCAGGATATGACCGGCATCGAAAAATTCGCAGGTGGTGTCCTGCCCGATGGAGACGGACTGCCGGTAAGGGTGCCCGTCGAAAAATGTCAGAGCCAGCTCGGCATCGGAGGTGGTATAGAGCGGTTGAACAGAGTGAAGGTTATGTTGTTCCATCAGCGTGTTGATGGTTTCCGTGTTCAGCTCGTGGGCGCTTTTTTTGAGGAGATTCTGTATCCGGTCCACTTCTTTTTTGGACACCCGCCGGGTGCGCGGGGAGGTTTTCATCTGGCGTAAAAGGTTTCGTGCGGCCTTGTAGTTGAGATATTGCGCGTCGGACTCTTGAATATGGGCGCTGTCCAGCAGAAGATACTCACAGGCGTCCGCCGTGGGGCGGGTGCAGAAGATGCGCCCTGAAAACCCGTTTTTGACCAGCAGGGGAATGCGCCCCGAATGGTCGATGTGGGCATGGGAAAGGACCATGTTGGTAATCAGTTTGGCGGCAAAGGGCAAGTTCCTGTTTTTTTCTTCGCTGGTCTTGCGCCGTCCCTGAAACATGCCGCAATCCAGGAGGATGCGGTCCGAAGGGGTTGTCAGCAGATGCATCGAACCGGTCACTTCCCGAATGCCGCCGAAAAAGGTAAGAATCATGTCAGCCTCCTGTAACTTGGTCTCGAGGGTAAAGTAAAAATCTTCTCAACCATAGCCTGTTTCGTGCAGGATTGCAAGGGGTGTAACGGTTCACGGTTACCAAGGGGCTTGGGCCGCAACCACCGGGCAGCCGCATTTCACCTTGACACAGCGGTATTTTTTTGTCATGCTGGCTTCATGGAACAAGTAGCGGTGAACTTCCTGAACTTTAAATGAGAAGGAGGACTGATAACATGAAAAAAGCACTTGGTTTCTCACTGGCGTTAATTTTCATACTGATGATGGCCGGCACCCTTCAGGCCAAGCCTTTTTATGAGGGCAAGGTCATCAAGCTCGTTGTCACCACCAAACCGGGCGGGGGGTATGACTGGTATGGCCGGCTCGTGGCCCGGTACATGGAAAAGAATTTGCCCGGAAGCACCGTGATCGTGAAAAATATCCCCGGCGGCGGGCATATCATCGGCACCAACTATATTTACCGGGCAAAGCCCGACGGCCTGACCTTCGGCACGTTCAACCGCGCCGTGGGCCTGACCCAGGTGGTCGGGTTAAAGGGCGTCCAGTTTGATTTTTCCAAATTCGGCTGGCTGGGGTCCCCCTGCAGCGAACTGTATGCCTATATCGTCAATGCCAAAAAGTATAAAAATATCGAAGAGGTTTTAAAAACCGACAAAATCCGTCTGGCGGCCGAGGGGCTTGGATCGGTCTCTTACGTGAATCCCCTGATGATGTACCAGGCCCTGGGCCTTGAAAATTTCCATATATCCACCGGGTATTCCGGCGCCGAGATGGAAATGGCCCTGATGCGGGGCGAGGCTGACGGCATGTGGGGTTCGATCGGAAGCCGGCAGGCGGTGCTGGACAGCGGCGAAGGGCGGGCGGTTTTGCTGGTGGGCAGAAACCGGCCGGAGGAACTGAAGGATGTGCCTTTTATCGGGGAAATTCTGAAAGAAAAAAAGTTTCAGCCCGTGGTAAACCTCCTCCGCGGGCTCCAGCTGGTGGGGCGGCCCTTTGCCGCGCCGCCCAATATGCCGCCGGACCGTTTAAAGATCCTGCGGGAGGCCTTCAAAAAAGCCATGCATGACCCGGAGGCCCTGGCTCTGGCCAAAAAAGCAGACAGGGCGATGGATTTCGTGGAGTTCGAAGAGGTGGAAGACTGGGCCAAAGGCCATTTTGAGTTGACCCCGGCGATCGTGGCCAAGCTGAAGGAAGCCTACGGCGTGAAGTAATTCATCACCGTTTATGTTACAAGGGGAGATAAAACAGGGCAGCGTTCCGCAGGGAGCGCTGCCCTGTTATTGAGACCTTGCAAAAGATTTTGGTAACCGTTCACGGTTACAGATTTTGTCATGATAAAACTTTTCGACAGCCACTGCCACCTGGACGATCCGGCCTATAAGGATGACCTGGAGGCGGTGATCCAGCGCGCCGGGCAGGCCGGGGTGCGGGCAGCGATGATCGTCGGGGTGGACGTGGAAAGTTCTCTGCAGGCCCTGGCCATCGCCGGGCCCCGGGCGGGCCTGTTTGCCTCGGTGGGCGTGCATCCTCATGTCGCCGCACATTGCCGGCAGGCCGAGCTGGATCGCCTGCGGGACCTGGCCGGCGACCCCAAAGTGAGGGCCTGGGGGGAGATCGGGCTTGATTTCAACCGGATGTATTCTCCCGGGCAGGACCAGGAAAGTTGGTTTTTAAGACAGCTCGAGCAGGCGGGCGCTTTGAACCTGCCGGTCATTTTGCACGAAAGGGACTCGGGCGGGCGTCTGCTGGAGCTGCTCAAACTGCATCAAAACCCGGGGCAAAAAGGCGTGGTCCATTGTTTCAGCGGAAACGAAAAAGAGCTGGAGCAATATTTACACCTGGGCTATCATATCGGGATCACGGGGGTGTTGACCCAGCCGGACCGGGGAGGCCCCCTGCGCAAGCTTGTGCCGCTCATACCTGCCGAACGCCTGCTGATTGAAACCGATGCGCCCTATTTGACGCCGGCGCCTGAAAGAAACCGCACCCGGCGGAACGAACCTGCCTTTGTGCGCTCGGTCCTGCTCAAGCTTTCAGAGGTCAGGAAAGAAGATCCGGAGGAGCTTTCCGGGATCATATGGGATAATACCTGCCGGCTGTATCGGGTTGACGGGAATGACGACAATTGGGAACAAAATTGAGTTTTTAAAAGGTTTTATTCAAACATTAAAAACCTGGTCCTCTGGGCCAGGTCAGAGATAGATGGCTCTGCCTTGGCGTATTGTGTTTAAAATTACAAATTCCAAGCACCAAATTACAAATAAATCTCAAATTCCAATATGCAATGACCCAAACCTTCCATGACGAGACATCGTTTGGATTTTCGAATTTTGGTC
>JAUYIZ010000073.1 GCA_030688615.1 Desulfobacterales bacterium
AAACAATGGCGCTTTGTCCAGTAAAAAATGATCATCGACGGAAAAATTTTTTCTCATCGTTGCCCCGAATCGCCTTGGGAGTCCTACAAAAATGGATTTATCGTTTTCCCGAAATGTTATTCCGGCGCCAGGCAACCTGTACTTGGGTTCATAGATTCCCTAACTCTCTATTATTATTACTTTAGCAATTCGGGGGACAGCATACTTAATTATTTTTGATCAATAAAAACATTTCTGTAGTTATTAACCGTCTCATAATACTTTTGACGTTTTGTCATGCCGGACTTGATCCGGCATCCGGAAACAGACTGGATTGCGCCAGGGCTTTAGAAGCGCCCGCCTGCGCGGGAATGACGGGATTCTGGGTTAATTATGAGACGGTTAATAATCATCAATACATTCAAATGTATCAGGACGTTTATTTGTAGATATAGGCAGTTTCCATCATCTGACTTTTAGAATGGTGACAAGGGATGACCCAGCGCTACTCTTCCCGCCATAGTCCCTTAAAGGATTTCCTGGCTACCCGGTTGCAGGGCGCCCATCGGTACGACCAGATTGCCGGTTTTTTCAACTCCTCCCTGCTTGAGGTGGCGGGCGAGGCCCTGGAACGGATGACGCCGGAAGGCGGCGAGACCTGCGTTCGAGTGGTCTGCAACTCCTGCCTCAATCCTTTGGACGTTCAGACCGCCCGGGCGGCCAAGTGGGGGATGCACTACGAATGGTGCGCTTCGCTCCCCGCCGAGATCGGCACACCCATGAAGGCGAGGCTCCAGCGACTCCACGATTTTCTCAGCAGCAGTTTTCTCAAGGTGAAGGTCCTGCCCGACGAGGCCTTCGGCCTGATCCACGGCAAGGCCGGCGTGATCACCCAGACGGGGCCGGATCGCGAGTCTGCTTTATCACTTCAATTCGGCCCCAAGTAGGCACCGAAGCGGTCATTGACAATAGAGAACAATTAACGGATAATGGCTCAGAATAAAATGACTTTTAAAGAGGTTTTGTCATGGCAACAAGACAGATCGTAATCGATGTACCGGAAAAGGTCCTGCTGACAGAAAAGACGGATGAAATCGGATTCAGCCGTGAATTACCGATCCTGGCCGCCGTGAAGCTTTACGAGCTTGGGCGCTTGTCTTCGGGGAGGGCAGCGGAACTTGCCGGCATGACCCGCGTCGAATTTCTCCTCAATCTGAACCGTTACCGCGTATTTCCTTTCGCCTCCGAACTAAAGGATCTGGAAGGAGCCCATGCCGGGCCATCAACTTAAATCGATTGGGAGAACAATAAGGAGAAAGCGATGAAAATCAGTTATGATCCGGAAACCGACGTCACTGAGGTTTTAGGGCAAGGCCGCTTGCCCGATGTCACCATAGAAAATATTCCCCTGGCGGCTGCCGTGTAATATCGAGCAAAATGGAATTCCGGTTGTTGAGCTGCGATGCAGGAGGTTTCATGACGTTTAAGTTATCAAACCATGCGACAGGGGAAATGGAAAGGCGTTCCATCCCCTGGCATATTCTTGAAACGGTTTTATATCATCCTCAGCAAATTGTTGCGGAAAGAGGAAATTTAAAGGTCTATCAATCGGTAATTGATTTTGGCAACGGCAAGCATTTCTTGCTTAGAGCCATCGTCGATGATACTTTGACGCCTGCTATCGTTGTCACTGTTTATCGAACCAGTAAAATTAACAAATATTGGAGGCCGTCATGAAAGTTTTTTATGACCCTGAAGTGGATGTTCTACGTATTCTGTTTGGCAGTCAGGCCATTGAGGAAAGCGATGAAGACAAACCTGGTGTGATTATCGATTATGACAAGGATGGAAATATTGTTGGTATCGAAATTCTTGAGGCGTCTAAGCGCGTGGAAAATCCCAGGGCGCTCGAATACGCCGTAGCAGGTTAATGCAACTTCAAATGAGAATATTAACCTAGCGGCTGCCGTGTAATATTGAGCAAAAGGGGCCGCCAAAAGTCAGCCCGAAGCCTGCTGTTGGCCACGGCAACGCCGGTGCAGCTCGATCCGATCGAGGCGTGGGATCTCCTGAACGCCCTGAACGAGGGGCAAAACGACGTCCTGGGTTCCTTGTACAGCCGCTGGCGGACCCGGCCGCGCGAAGGGATTGATCTCGTTCTTGAACAAACGCCGCCCGTCGATGAGACGACGGACCTCTGGGAATGGATGCGCGACCCCCTGCCGCCCCAGGAAGAGGACATGGATTTTGAGTTGCATCGTCTTCAGCCAGTTCTACGACTCTGTTCTCTGGCTTGGCCGCCAGCTTTCCGGACGGATGTCTGATGAAAAGATCGCCGTCTATGCCGGCGCGACGAAATCGGGGGTCATCGAGAAGGGCGAATTCCGCCGTCTGAATCGCGATGAGATCAAAAAGAGGATCACCACGGGAGAACTGCGGCTGGTCATTGGCACGGACGCAGCCTCGGAAGGGCTCAACCTCCAACGCTTGGGCTCCCTTATCAATCTCGACCTTCCCTGGAATCCGACGCGGTTAGAGCAGCGCAAAGGAAGGATCCAGCGGATCGGCCAGTTGCGGCAAGAAGTGCTGATCTACAACATGCGCTATGTGGGTTCCGTGGAAGATCGCGTCCATCAGCTCCTGTCGGAGCGACTGGTGAACATCCGGAACATGTTCGGCCAGATCCCCGACACTCTGGAGGACGTCTGGGTGGCCGCTGCCCTGAGGGACGAAGAGGAGGCCAAGCGGGTCATCGACGTCGTCCCTTTGCGGCCCGGGTGAACGTTCCCGATGATGCGCTCAAAAGGATCAAACTGTCCGAATTCATCTCCCATGAAGCGCTGCAAAATATACCGGTTTTTTTAGACTCCGTCAGGAGTTGCTGATAAACAAGGAGGGAATTCATGGTCAGACTCTTTTTAATACAGTGCCCGCAATGCAAAAAATCCTTTGAAGCCCATTATGGCGAACTGCGGCACACGGATATCAAGCTGCATTGTCCTTACTGCGAAAATCGCTTCCTGCAGACCGAAAGCGATGAAATTGATGACCGCTGGTAGATAAACCGTGCAGCCGTCTCCATCCACCGGTTGACGGAAAAAGGCAATCAAGGGCGTCGAGATCGGGGCCCACGGGGAATATCGCGACGGGGTCTATCAGGAGTTCGCCCGCGGTTTCGGCATTCGAGATTACCGGGGCCTTCTCGGCAGCGCCGCCGCCAACCAGACCCGCCTGAAGACGTCCGACGAGCTCAAGGGGCGTGATCTTTCCGACGAAGGGTTTGCCGCCGGATCGCTGCTGCGCCAGATCCTCTTTGCCGTGTACATGACCGCCGAAGAGGATGATCCGCGCCCGGGACTGGATTATCTCAAGCAGGATGTCCCCAATTACTGGGACCGGCACCAAATGATCATCGCCTTGCTGAACTATCTTTCCCAGAAGCCCTCCCCAGCGATGGCGCACTGGAAAAAAGATGCCGAGGCGGCCCATCTCCTTCTGGGGGCCGTGGGAGGAGACGGCGTATGATCCATCGCTACTTCTCCCGCTGCAGTCTGCAGAGGGATTATAGTGAATGACCGTGTTTGCTTCTTCCTGAAATGTTTTCTTGATAACATTCGTAAGATATGCAAAATTACAATTGGCATTCAGCAGTTTAGATAGAAGGCAATTCATCAGTAATTCCAGATGCGGAAAAAACTTTAGTATTATCCGCATTACATCGTCCGCCTGTTGGATTTCGGATTAAGGAACATATTTTTCTGATTATTTTGAGAGCCTGATATCTAAAAAACACAGGTTTTCAAGTCTAACCGGCGATGGGGATACTCAATATATCTGGATCGGGCGATATCTGTGGTTTCGAAAAATATTACAGGTCGCGGCAAACCCGATAAAGAGGACTGATTTTAAAAAATCGACGGAAATGTCGGCACCTTAATTTGGTATGGTGATCCCAGGCCAGGTTTGAAGCGCCAAGAAAACATTGGGATACGCTGAAGAAAGAAAAAGGAACGGCGCTCTTCAGCGGGCGCGCTTTTTGCGATCCGCTGCAAGAGGATGGTTGGGCAAAAATACTGAATTACAAGAAATAAATCCTTATGCACTATGCAAGATTTGACACCATTCTCCCATTCTCCAGTTGGGAAGGTCGTTAACCTTGGTCAGCCCTTTGGCGGCCTTGAGCATGTTGCTGAGACCTTCGATGCCGTCAATGGTGTCGTAGGTGGCTTTGCCTCCCTTTAAGGCTTCTACCGCCTTGATCTTATCTTCCTGACCCCCTTCGTTATACTCGTAGTTCTTGACGAACGGGTAGCGCTCCAGAAAGGGCGCGATGAATTTTTCCTGCAGATTAGGATCCATGGTACCCAGGCGGACCATCCCCCTTTCTTTTTTGGCGCCTTCAATCCACTGTTGAGGTACCACCAGTTGTTGGTCCATATCTCCTACGGCGCCGGCAGTAAGCTTTAAATCCTTTAACATTTTTTGGGTGGCTTTGGGAAGAGCGCTACCGCCCTTGGACTGCCCCATGGCGGATGGTGGAACCCACACGGAAATGCTGAAAACAAACAAAGCCGTCAATACAAACATTTTTCTGAACATATCTTACCTCCTGATTTTCAATGTATTTTCCGAGCATTCAACTATGCTGTGCAAGTCCGATTACCCGGCATTGCATGACCCATAAAGGTGGAATCAGATTGCCGCGAATAATGATTCCAGTTCCGGTTTCCGTGTCAGTGCACCGTCAGCCACCAGGTAGTTCAGGAAGGCCTCCAGCGTCCGGCGCTCAACGGTTCCCAATTGGCAGGCGTAGGGATCCCCGCCATCCAGCATTATCTTGTTTTCATCGTAAGTCTTACGGGTTTTAGCGTCAAGGTACCGGGGAACCAGCCGGGCGGCTTTCCGGTAAGCTTCCAGGAGGCTTTCGGCCACCCAGGGATGCGCTTCAGCCACCCGCCGTTGGAGACAAAACGTATGGATGATAGGGTAGATGCCTGTGCGGCGGAAATATTCGGACTGCACCTGAATATAGTCCGGGTACAATCTTGCCAGGCCCGGCCGGCTGATATCGTTAGGTTCAATGGCCGCATCCAGCTGCCCACTGGCCGCCATCTCGATCAGATGATCCCGGTCCTCGGGAGGCGGGATGACTTCAATGCTTACACCTCCGGGCTTGCCGACCTTGAAGACTTCTTCCCCAGCCGTATACCACCGGATGTCCCGGGGCTGAAGCCCGAACTCATCACTTAAAATTCCGCGCACCCAGGCCATGGTGGAGGCATTGTAGCGGTGGACACCCACCCGTTTGCCCTTCAGGTCGGACGGCTGGCGGATGCCGGCATGCTCATGGCAAAAGATGCTGTCGTGCCGGAAGGAACGGAAGGGAAAGACCGGCAGCGCCAGCAGGGTCCTGTCCCGTTCCGTTGAGGATATGAACGATGAGGTGGACATTTCCCCACCGTCCAACTGGCCTTTCATGATGCGGCTGTGGCGCACCACCGTGAAAGGTTCCGGAAATTCGGTGATACAGGTAAGGTCGATCCCGACCGGCTTGACCGCGCCATCTATCAGCGGCAAGTGAATGGGACGCGTGGAAAGGCCCAGTGTCAAAGCGACATTGGCAGAAGTTGGCATGGCATATCCCTCCGATGTTTTAAACCGAATGATTCGATGGTTGCCCCTTGCACTCCCACTTCAGGTATATTTTTTATCCTGGGCTGTCAAGTATTTTCGGTTATTTTCAGGGTTCCCAAAATAATTATGGCAACCATCAAGCTCCATATGGTACATAGTGCGGCAGGGGGATATCCAATGGCATTGAATGATCGGCCGGTACTGGCCGCAACGAGCGAGGCGGTCATGTGGTCAAAAAACTTTACGCTCATCTGTGTGTCCAATCTGTTCCTGTTCCTGGGGTTTCAGATGCTGATGCCGACCCTGCCCATATATGTAAAAGAGATCGGCGGGAATGAGACCATGGTGGGTCTCATGTCCGGCATTTTCTGTCTTTCCTCGGTGGCATCCCGTCCGTTCATCGGAAAGCAGTTGGATACGCGCGGCCGCAAGGGGATTCTGGCGATCAGCCTGGCAGTCATCGTTTTGATCACCTTGAGCTACTACTGGACCCATGCTATAGCCACTTTTATGCTGGTGCGGTTGCTGCACGGGTTTGCCTGGTCGGGAGCCAACACGGCCGGCTCCACCACGGCCGCGGACGTCATGCCGGACCTGCGCCGGGGCGAAGGCATGGGGTATTACTGGCTCTTTGCGGCGGTGGCCATGGCCATAGCCCCCGGACTCGGCCTGTGGATCATCGGAAGTTACAATTTTGCCTTGCTGTTCGTGATGGGGGCAGCCTTGGCGCTTGCCTCCCTGCTGGTGGTCATACCCATCCGGCTGCCGGCACTGCCGGCCCGATCCCCCAATCAAAGCACCGCCTTACTGGAGCCCACTTCCCTTGCGCCTTCGGCCGTGCTGTTTTTCGTAACCTTTGCTTTCAGCGGGACCATTGCTTTTCTCTCCCTCTATGCCGTGCAGCTGCACATATCCAATATTGGAATCTACTACGCCGTTTTCGCGGTCGTGCTGGTTGCGGTACGACCCGTTGCCGGCAGACTGATGGACAAGAGGGGGCCGGGGCCGGTGGTGATCCCCGGGCTGATCTTCCTGGCCGGGTCCATGATGCTTTTGGTTTTTGCCCGGGATCTGACCTGGTTTCTCGCATCGGCTGTTTGCAACGGGGTCGGTTACGGCGCCACCCAGCCCATACTGCAGGCTCTCACGATCAACCGGGCGCCCTTGAGCAGGCGGGGCGCTGCCAGCGCCACCTTCCTTACTTTCTTTGATGTGGGAATCGGGTCGGGGTCGATCGTTTTGGGCGTAATCGCGCAGTACTGGGGATTCAGAGCTTCCTTCCTGGTAGCGGCCGCAGCGGCCATGCTGGGACTGGTTACTTTTCTGGCGGTAATACGGCCATTAAAAACCTGGTCCTCTGGGCCAGGTCGGAGATAGATGGCTCTGCCTTGGCGTATTGTGTTTAAAATTACAAATTCCAAGCACCAAATTACAAATAAATCTCAAATTCCAATATGCAATGACCCAAACCTTCCATGACGAGACATCGTTTGGATTTTCGAATTTTGGTC
>JAUYIZ010000077.1 GCA_030688615.1 Desulfobacterales bacterium
AACCAAAACTCATTTCAGGGATATGTTCGGGCGGTTCCTTTGGGCCGAGCCCCTAAAAACTGAAAATCGTCTCTATAATATCGGCGAGGAATTTATTTGGGATGTCATTAAATATCGGGTCGAGCGCATGGCCATCGTCGAATTTTGGGGCCTTCTGGTGCGTCAGGCTGGGGATTGTGGCGAAATCGCAGGAGGTGTTTTGCATGTCATCGGGGCACGGAGGTGGTGAGGGGTAGAATTTATAAAACTTGACATTTACAATTCAATTCAGTAAGGACTAATAATGGCAAAGAAAATGGGCAGGCCAAAAATCGAGGTCGATCTAAAGCAGTTACAAGCATTTTGCCAAGTCCTGTGCACGAAAGAAGAAATCTGTATTTTCCTCGGATTATCACTCACAACTTTAGATCGTCGAATCAAAGAATCAACCGGAGAAACTTTTGAAGGGTATTATAAAAAATACAGTTCAGGGGGCAAGATGTCACTCCGTCGCGCACAATACAAAACAGCCCTGGACGGCAATCCTACAATGCAAATTTGGTTGGGAAAGCAGACCCTTGGACAGAAGGAAAAGACCGAGGGCGACGATATAGTAGCGCCACAGCCGGTATCAATAATAATTCAGGCTGGAATATGGCCTTTTAAAGCCGGTCATCGAAGCCCACGGGGGCCGGGTGTGTGTGTTTAAGAATCACGCCAAGATATTTGCAGGTTATGGCGCCAAGTTTTATTTCGGAATTGAGACTTCCGCGAACATAAACACGAATCCGAGGACAGAAAACGGTTGCATAACCATCGGAAAAGATATTTATGACTTTTACCGAGAGTATTTTGATGGGGTGATCAGCTTTGAAAAATAGTGGTATCCACCCCGTGGAGTGATGAGACTTCGCGTAATAAAAACAAGGCCTTGCAAAAATGGAAGTTTCGATAAAAACAGTCAAATTGTCAGCCATAAAATTGAACCCTGACAATCCCCGCAGAATCTCAACGCAGGATATGGAGCGCCTTGTCAAATCCCTCCAGGACTTCCCGGACATGATGCAGATTAGGGAGGTGGTTGTGGACGAGAACAACGTGGTTTTAGGTGGAAACATGCGCCTCCTTGCCCTCCGCAAGATCGGCGCGAAGGAATGCACGGCCAAGATCGTTAAGGGGCTCACAGAGGCGCAGAAGCGGGAATTTGTGATTAAGGACAACTCGAACTTCGGGGCGTATGATTGGGATATCCTGAAAAACGATTGGGATGATTTACCGCTTGACGATTGGGGCGTGGAGTTGCCGGATGACTGGCTGAATGAACCGGACGCGCCGAAGGATGCTGAACCCCAGATCGACAAGGCGGCTGAGTTGAACAAAACGTGGAAGGTGAAGGCGGGCGACCTGTTCCAGATCGGGAACCATCGCCTCCTCTGTGGCGATTCAACGAAGGCCGAGGACGTGGCGCGAGTGATGGGGGGAGAAAAGGCGGAATTACTCTTCACAAGCCCGCCATATTCTGACATGCGCGAGTATAGTGGCAATGATTTGTCGCAACTTTATAGATTCATTTCGGTGTTTGCGCCACACGCCATATATCAGGCCGTCAATCTCGGAATAAAACGCAAAGATGATGAGGTAATTCCCTACTGGGATGAATATCTCACAGAGGCAAAACGAGCGGGTTTGAAACTGTTATCATGGAACGTTTGGGATAAAATGTTAGCGGGTAGTATATCGAACCAGTCTGCTATGTTTGCGATTGAGCATGAATGGATATTCGTATTTGGTGAAACGCCTAAGGCGATAAACCGCACCGTTGAGAAAACGCCCGATAGCGATAAGAGACGCAAGAGGGATCGGGTTGACGCCCGCGGCAAATCTGTTAGGGCAGTAAGACAAGCCGATGGGACAATGCACGATAGCATTAAAGGTGCCAACTACACATACAAAAATCTCCCGACAGTTATTCAGTTAGTTCCTGAGATGGCGCGTGACGCAACATCAACGCATCCGGCAGTATTCCCCATTGCATTGCCGTCGGTCTACATCGAAGCCATGACAAACGTAGGTGATTGCGTAGCCGACCCCTTTCTCGGCTCCGGCACCACAATGGTCAGTGCGGAAAATTTGAAGAGGCGTTGTTTTGGAATCGAAATAAGTGAAAATTACTGCGCCGTAATCCTCCAGCGCATGACCGACGCCTTCCCGGACATTGAAATAAAGAAAATCGAACGATAAAGGAAAAAGACCATGCCTGAGAAATCAAAAGTCAGTTTACACCATCCATCATACGATAAAATGGCCGACCAGTGGAAAAACTGCCGGGACGCGGTGGCCGGGTCAAAAGCCGTCAAGGACGCCGGGGCACGATATTTGCCAAAATTGAAAGATCAGCTTGATGCCGAATACCAGGCATACAAACAACGTGCTTCCTGGTTGGGCGCCTCATGGGCCACAATTCGATCGTTCAAAGGCATGCTTCTTCGCAAGCCGCCAGAGATCGACGCGCCGGAATCCATCAAGGCATTTTTGGATGACGTTACGATGTCCGGCAAGAGCATTTACGACTTTATCGACCAGATAGCAGACGAGCTCCTGACGACCAAGCGCCCCGGAATTCTTGTGGACTATCCGCAAACCAATACAGAGGGCATGACAAGGGCGCAGGCAGAATCGTTGAACCTGCGGCCCTCCCTGGCGTTCTACCCGGCAGAGTCAATTATTAATTGGCGACAGGAGAGAATCAATAACGCTTATATTCTGTCCCTGGTCGTGCTGACCGAGGACGCTCCGATTGAAGGCAACGAGTTCGAACACAATACCGAGGTTCATTATCGGGTGCTGGATCTGGCCCCGGGGGAAGACGGGACCCGGATTTACCGCCAGCGGGTATACAGAATAAACGACAACAAAGAAGACGAGCAGGTCGGGGGGGACATATTCCCGACAATGAACGGGAAATATTTAAACGAAATTCCCTTTATCCTTGACCCGGAGGTTGACGAACCGCCTTTGATTGACCTGGTGGATTTAAATTTTGATCACTATCGCCTGTCCGCCGACCTGAAACACGGGTTGCACTTCTCCGGCTTACCTACCGCATGGATCGCGGGCTACACCCCTGAGAACCCGGGCGACAAATTATATATCGGCTCTCCCACGGCTTGGGTGTTCCCAGATCCGCAGGCAAAAGCCGACTATTTAGAATTTTCAGGACAGGGATTAAAACCGATATCAGAGGAAATGACCAAAACAGAGGAACGCATGGCCGTGGTGGGTGCCCGGATGCTGGCTGTTGAAAAGAAGGCGACCGAAACCAGCCAGACGGCAAGCATTCACAGGGCCGGCGAATCTTCTGTTTTGTCAAATATCGGAGAGACGCTCGGAATTATGATGTCAAAGGCATTAACGATATTCAGCGCATGGGCGGGGGTGCAGCAGGATGTTACCGTTGAGATCAATGACGAGTTCATGCCTCCTGATGTGACGCCTCAGGAATTAACGGCGTTGGTTGCTGCTTGGCAGAGCGGGGCTATATCCATGCAGGTACTTTTTGAACAGTTGCAAAAGGTTGAGATCATAGCCAGCGATTTGACGCTTGAAGAAATGCAAAGTCAGATTGGGAGTCAACCACCGGCGGCGCCGGACTTGACGGGGGGTGTATGAGTAAATCATTGTATGAATCATCAAGGACTTTCGTGGAAGCATGGCATAATTTTGTGATAGCATATTGTTATATGCTTAAAATACCTAAACTTATGGATTTATTGGCAAAGAAAATAAATAAAATACTTACATGAAAAACGCTGACATCATACTCCAGGACGCAGCGATAACGCGCCAGATAAACCTGTTGCGCTTTTCAGCCGGTGAAAAAAAGAAGGTGCTGGCTATTCTGACGCAGTTGCAGTCTGATTTACGTCTGAAACTCCTGGGGGAATTGACAGATTTTTCAAAAGCCCGGGTGAACAAGCTGTTGAAGGAATCAACGGCGATCATAAATTCAGCATATCAGGGTGTGCAAGAAAAGTTTGACTTTCCGGGCCTTGCAGAGCACGAAGCCACAGCAACGACGCGATCATTCGCAGCGATCGGCCTTGACGCGGCGCTACCGACTGAGACGGCGTTAAAGGCGCTTGTCAACGGTTCACTAATAGAGGGGGCCCCAAGTTCCGCATGGTGGGCGAAGAATTCCGATGATTTATCATTCAAATTCGCGGCTCAGGTACGTCAGGGCATTGCCGGCAACGAGACCGTGCAACAAATCGTGCGGCGAATAATCGGCTCTCCCAGATTGGGAACTCCCGGCATTATGGAAACCAGCAGGCGGGGCGCCACGGCTTTGGTTCACACTTCGATTCAGCAGGTGGCAAATGACGCCAGATTAGCAACGTTCAAGGCCAATGACGATATTATCAAGGGGGTGACGCAGCTCAGCACATTGGACAGCCACACATCAAATGTCTGCATTGCCTATTCCGGAGCGTCATGGGATCTTGAGGGTGTTCCGATAAACGGCACGACATTGCCATTTAACGGGGGCACGCCTCGGCATTTCAACTGCCGGAGCGTATTAACGCCTATTACAAAAACATATAGAGATTTGGGTTTGGATATTGACGAAATACCGCCCGGGACACGTGCCAGCGACCTGGGCCAGATACCGGCAGGCACGACATTCGAAGAGTTTTTGGGCAGGCACGACAAGGCATACGCTGATGATTTGTTGGGGCCTGGCCGGGCGCAGTTATGGCGTGACGGGAAAATCACGCTCCAGCAACTTGTCGATGGAACCGGCAGGGAACTCACTTTGAAACAATTAAGGGCATTATAGGGGGGAACCCATGAAACAATGCAAAACGTGCGGCAAGATGCGTGCCAAGTCTGCGAAGTCCTGCCCTCATTGCGGGGCGGTGGTCAACCATAACCTGGAATTTGTGCTGAAGATTGTGGTCGCGATAGTGGCTTTTAACATATTTATGGCAGGTTATATGAGGTATATGTGAGCGTAAAAACCAAATCATTAAAAGAAATCAGGCGCAAAGTGAGGCAGCAAAGAACAGCAGTCGTTAACCAGATGGCACTTGAAATCCTCACATTACCGTTCTGGCCCCGATTGAAATTGGCTTGGCGGATTATGTGGCGGGCTAAAAAAAACACTTGCCAAGAATATTTAGACGTGCAATAGGCTAAAATCATGGGGGTAATGCCCTCAACATCCTAAGGGGAGGCAAAATGGCGATAGACTTGAAAGACCCAGAAGTGAAAGCGGCAATAGCGGTGGCAGTCGAGGCAGCGGTAACGGAAGCTGTTACCGGGCTACAGGCTAAAAACTCCGAGTTACTCGGCAAACTGAAAAAGGCGCAGAAAGATGCGACCATTGACCCGGCAGATCACGCGGCACTTCAGGCCGACCTTGACGCAGTTCAAAACAAGCTGACCGAGGTGACCAAAGCACTAAAGACCGCGACGACCGAATCCGACAAGATCAAGAAAGCCTATGAAAACGAATCAAAAGTTACCCATAGCCTTCTGGTTGACAATGGCCTGTCATCGGCCCTGCTTGAAGCTGGCGTTAAGAAGGCGTCGTACCTCAAGGCGGCAAAAGCCATGCTTGCGGGACAGGTGATCTTGACGGTAGACGGTGAATCCCGGATTGCTAAAGTGGGCGACAAGCCCCTCGCTGAATTTGTCAAGGCATGGGCGGTGTCGGACGAAGGTAAAGCCTTTGTTGATGCTCCCGGCAACAGTGGGGGCGGAGCTGGGGGCGGTGCTGGGAACGGAGCAGGGACGGGAAAAACCATGACCCGCATAGCTTTTGAAGGCCTTGACCCGGTGCAAAAGGTGAAATTTTCGGTGGAGGGCGGAACTCTTACTTAAGAATAGATAAAAAATTATAGTCATTTTCTTACGGGAAGTGACAAAACGGCAAAGCCAGCCTAAAGGGCAAACAACTCTTTAGC
>JAUYIZ010000080.1 GCA_030688615.1 Desulfobacterales bacterium
CGCCCATCTGGCCCTGGCCAAATTTTATGAAATGGGGCTCCTGGATGCCGTTGTCACCCAGAACATCGACGGTCTGCACCAGAAAGCCGGGGTGCCGGATGACGCCGTGATTGAGCTGCACGGAAACAGCCGGCGCGTGCGCTGCCTGCAGTGCGGAAAAATTTACTCGATCCATGAAGCCCACCAGCGCGTGGCAGCAGGCGACACGGCCCCCGAATGCGCGTGCGGCGGGTATATCAAGCCCGATACCATCTCCTTTGGACAGGCCATGCCGGAAAAACAAGTGCGCCGCGCGATCGACCTGTGTCAAAGCTGCGACTTTTTTCTGGTCATCGGGTCCACCCTGCTGGTCCAGCCGGCAGCCATGATGCCCGAATATGCAAAGCAGGCAGGCGCCTTTCTGGCCATTGTCAACTTATCGGAAACGCCCTTCGATGATCAGTGCGACGTGCTCATCCGGGCCAAAGCCGGGCAAGTCATGCAGAAAATTCTTGATAAGGTCACGGCGAGGCGCGCAACCTGAGCCTTTCACGAAATCCTGAGGCCTGCGGCTGCGAAAACCGGAAGTAGATATGTCAGGCTCTGCCGCCCTGCCGCTTCCGGCATATCCACGTAGGGGTAGAGCTCAAGACTGATATCTCCCTGATATCCCAGTTTAACCATCATCGTAAAAACATCGAGAAACGAGATGGCGCCATGGCCGGCGATCAAGTGTCTATGCTCCCGCGAGGGGGCGATATCTTCCAGATGCACATGACAAACCCACTCAAACAGATCTTCAAAGGCCTGCCCGGGTTCCTCCCCCACGCAATAGAAATGCCCCATGTCAAAGTTCAGTTTGACGGCAGGGGATTTGATATCTTTGATAAAATCTTTAAACTCCGATGTCCTTTCCAGCAGCAGGCCCGGTTCGGGTTCCACTGCAAGTGTCACCCCCAGGAATTCAGCCCGGGGGACTACCTGCTCAAGGCCTTTATAAAATAAATTCAAGGCCTTTTTCCGCGGCGTGTCTCCCAAGGGTCCCCCGGGGGGTATGGACACGGTTTTGGCCCCCAGGTCACGGGCCAGCTCCAGGCAGTCCAGGGTGTGCCGGATGCGGATCTGCCTGCGTTTTTCTTCCGGTTCGATCCAGGAAGGCAGATAGGTGTCTCCCACGGCAAAAAGCGTAAAGCTGTTTAAGTTGGTCACTTTAAGGCCGTGGCCGTCGATGGCCGATTTGATTTCAGCAAGGCCTTTTTCCCCAAAGTCCGGCGGATAAAGATGGGGCCTGTCACACATGATCTCCAGGCCCGAAAATCCCAGGCGGGCAATCCTGTTTATGGCTTCCATCAGGGAATATTTGACAAAAGCATTTGTGCTGTATCCGAAAATCACACCGGCCCCGCCAATTTTGATGAATTCGTAAACCGTCGGATGTAAAGAACCCCCGACGCGGGATTTTTCAGCCCTCGATAATCACGATTTCTTCGGCAATCGCCTGCTGATCCCGTATTTTAAATGACTTGATGATCTCTGTTGCTTCGGCCAGGGAAATAATCACATAACTGATCCCGGAGTCATAGGCCAGCTTGATGTCTTCCTGCGATGCCCGTGCCGCCGTTGCCGGATGGCTGTGATACACCGCGGCCAGTTTCAAGCCCTTTTTCTGCATATCCCTGTGGGCTTCAAACTGCTCCTGGGGATCCAGGGTGAAATGGGTCGGGGAAGCATCGACATTTTTCAACCGGTACTGATGAACAATGACCCCGTTTTTTTCAGCAAGCACCCCGCAGGCCTCTATGGGCAGATCATTTTTCGCATGCGCGATTAACCCGGACAAGACACTTGACTTTATTCTCATTACTAAACCTCTTTATCACACACAGGCGGCTTCCCGTCAAAGAGTTCGACAATACTCGGATGCGCTCCGCACAGGGGGCAGTCCGGGTTCTTTTTAAAGGATAGTTTCGAAAACTCCATTGTAAAGGCGTCAAACACCAGCAAGGTGTCGGTCAAAAGGGTCCCCAGACCCAATAAAAATTTTAGCGCTTCAACGGTTTGGATCGTTCCGAGCATTCCGGCCACAGCGCCCAGGACCCCTGCCTGCGCGCAGCTCGGCACGGCGCCCGGCGGCGGCGGCGCCCTGAAGACACACCGGTAGCAGGCGGACCGGCCGGGCAGAACCGTCAAGGTCTGGCCGGCAAAGCCGAGGATGCCGCCATGGGAAAAAGGGATGCCCGCCATCACGCAGGCGTCGTTGATTAAAAATTTGGCGGCAAAATTGTCCGTGCCATCGATCACAAAATCATAATCCCGGATGATCCGGCCGATATTGCCGGCACGGACAGGTTCATGATAGGCCTTCACGGTAATATCCGGATTCAGGGCCTGCATCTTTCGGGCCGCCGAAGATGCCTTGGGCAGATGAATATCTTGGGTGAAATGAATTATTTGACGCTGCAGGTTTGAAAGTTCCACTTTATCCGGATCCACGATACCGATGGTTCCCACCCCGGAAGCGGCAAGGTAAAGGGCCGCCGGCGACCCCAGTCCCCCGGCGCCGATGATCAGCACCCTGCCCTGCATAATCTTACCCTGCCCTTGCACGCCCACATCCTGCAGGAGGATATGCCGACTGTAGCGTTCAAGCTGTTGTTCCGTAAAGTCCATTATTTTGAAATTAACAATCTTAACTTCATTAGTCAAAAAATTCTTTGTTCCTTGAAAAGTTTTTTACCCTGTGATAGCGACACGCAGGTGATCTGCGCACTCATTCTTTGGCGTATGGAGGTTGACGATGGCTGCAATTGTGCACGGCATATTCGGTTTGTTTGTTTTAATGGCAATCGCCTACGGTCTTTCCGAACAGCGCAGGGAAATTCCCTGGAAAACGGTTTTCTATGCAATGACCCTGCAGCTGGTTTTAGCGTTTCTGTTACTGAAACTGCCCGGGACGAGACATCTGTTCGTTGTTCTCAACGGGCTGGTCTATACACTGGAAAAAGCCACTCAGGAGGGCACTTCCTTTGTCTTCGGCTTTTTGGGCGGCGGCCAGCCTCCGTTTGAAATCAGTTCCACCGGCGGCAGCACTTACATCCTGGCCTTTCGCGCGCTGCCCCTCATACTGGTGGCCAGCGCTCTTTCGTCGCTGCTGTTTTACTGGCGAATTCTCCCGGCCCTGGTGAATGCTTTTTCCTGGGTGCTCCGGCGCTCCCTGGGTGTGGGCGGCGCCGAAGGCCTTTCCAATGCCGCCAATGTGTTTATCGGCATGGTGGAAGCCCCCCTGTTTGTCCGCCCCTATTTAAAAGAGCTGTCCCGGGGGGAACTGTTTTCCATGATGACCTGCGGCATGGCCACCATCGCCGGAACGGTGATGGTGATTTATGCCAGCTTTCTCAAAACCGTCCTGCCCGATGCCATGGGGCATCTGCTGGTGGCATCCATCATCAGCGCCCCGGCAGCCATCGCCATTGCCAGGATCATGGTGCCTGTGCCCCGGGATTTGAAAACCGATGCCAGGGCGCATGCACCGATCCTGGCCGAAAGCACCATGGATGCCATTACCGGCGGCACCCTTGAAGGGGTCAAACTTCTTATCAACATCATTGCCATGCTGGTGGTCCTGGTGGCGCTGGTGGCGCTGGTGAACCTCGTCCTGGGACTGTTTCCCCATGTGGGCAGCCAGCCCCTGACCCTGCAGCGCCTGCTGGGCTGGATCATGGCACCGCTGGTGTGGGCCATTGGAATCCCCTGGAATGAAGCGGTTACAGCCGGCCGGCTGATGGGAATTAAAACCGTTTTAAACGAATTTCTGGCCTATTTAGAACTCGGCCATCTGCCGGCGGAGGCCCTTTCTCCGCGCGCGCGCCTGATCATGACCTATGCCCTGTGCGGCTTTGCCAATTTCGGCTCCCTGGGCATCATGATCGGAGGACTCGGCATCATGGCCCCTGAAAGACGATCGGAAATTGTGCAGCTTGGAATAAAATCCATTGTCGCCGGAACGCTGGCAACACTGATGACCGGCGCAGTTGCGGGGTTATTATGGGATTAGGACAGGACGAGCTCCTGAACGGCGGCCGGGATTCGGGCAAAGGGGCCTGTAAAGTCCGGCGGTGGAATATTTTCCAGACCCAGACTTTTTAACATCGCCGTCCGATCCCTTTTGGGGTTGTGGACAAATTTTCGATCGTCCGTCAGGAAGGTTTTCATTCCCGCAAGTGCGGCCACCATGTCATTGACAGGGTCGTTGCCCACCATCAGGCAGTCTTCGGGCAATTCATCGATCATTTTACAAATCCCCAGATAATACTCGAGCCGTGGTTTACAAAAGGACATGTTCTCCATATGCGTCACCAGGTCAAACGACAAATGATCCAGCCCCGTCCAGGCAAAGCGCTTCAACTGCGCATTGCGCGGAAAGACCGGATTGCTGGCCAGCACCAGCTTTACACCGGTATGAACGATGCGCTCCATGGTTTCATGCAGCCCATCGGGCAGGGAAAAATCAGCTTCAATTTTATCGTATTCGAACTCATAAAAATACAAAAACCGGTCCCAGAAATCCGTGCTCCGGTTTTCATACCCCCGGGAAAAAACCCGCTGAAAATATTCTTTGTTGGTCTCCTGGCCGGCATTTTGGGACAGGGAGCGGGTCGCACCGATGAGTCTTTCTAAAAATTGGTCCGCGGACATGATATCGGCAAACAGTTTTCCCAGCCTCCTGATATAGCCCTGATAGAAGCTGGTTTCGTCAAAAAGAATCATGGTATTATCCAGGTCGAACAGAACCGCTTTCAACATACCGGTAAACCTCCTGCCACCTTAGTACAAGAACTTGAGCGCAAAAAAAATAGCGACGACATTGACATTTTTTCCGGATTATGAAATGTTGCTTTCGTTCAGGAGCTTTCAAGCAGATCCATGGGACCTTGGCAAAGGGACCTTGGCAAAGCTCGTCACGACACTATTATGAATTATTGATTTATTCAAGGTTATTTAGTGCCCATCCATAAAGGAGATAGTTTTTGCAAGATCAAGGCGGGCTAGAATTTCAACCGGAGGAATACATTGAGTATTTTGAGGATTGAAATTCGGAGCCCAACGCAGATATTGCGGGAAATAGCCATTTATGGATGGGCACTATTTAGAAGATACTTCATGCACTCCAGGAGAAACCCCTCATGGCTTCCGATTTCCAGCCGACACATCCCGATATCACCCCGGAATTTTGGACGAATATTGAAAACATCATTGCGGCCAACCGCGCCATACGCGGTTCGCTCATCACCGTCTTAAGAGAGTGTCAGGCCGTTGTCGGCTACCTGCCGCTGGAACTGATCGATTACATTGCCGACGGGCTCAATTTGCCCCGGAGTGATGTTTACGGGGTGGCGTCTTTTTATTCACTTTTTTCTCTGAAACCCAAGGGGCGCCACACCATCAAAGTGTGTTTGGGAACAGCCTGTTATGTAAAGGGAATCAAAGAGGTTATGAATCGCGTCTGCAATGAATTCAAGCTGGAGCAAGGGGGAACGACCGAGGACCGGCGCTTTTCCCTGGAGGCGGTTCGCTGTCTTGGCGCCTGCGGACTCGCCCCGGTGATGGTGGTTGACCAGGATACCCATGGCACTGTTTCGTCTGACAATATCATCCAAGTCATTGAAAAGTATAAATAACAAGAATACAGGATTCAGAAGTCAGGAGGCAGAAGGAAGCGATTGGCTGCAAAAAATTTGAATTCCGAATACTTCCGGAGTGAATGAATGGACAGGTTGAAGGCTAAAGATCTTAATACGATTAAAGAAAGCACGATAAAAGCCCATGACGCCGAGAATATAATCCGTCTGATGATTTGCGGCGGCACCGGCTGCCATGCCACCGGCAGCATAGCGGTCAAAGAAGCGCTGATTGAAGAAATTGCGTTAAAAGGACTTGCCGAAAAAATCAAAGTGGTTGAGACAGGCTGCAATGGCTTCTGTGCCAAGGGGCCCCTCATGGTCGTTCAGCCGGAGGGCATTTTTTATCAAAAACTTTCCGTCAAAGACATACCCGTGCTGGTTGAAGAGCAGTTTATCAAAGGCAATACCGTTAACAAACTGCTCTACAAGGATCCGGTCTCCAAAAAAGTCATCCCCCTGCAAAAGGACATTCCCTTCTTCGCCCATCAGACGCCTCGCGCCCTAAAAAACAAAGGCATCATCGATCCTGAAGTCATCGACGACTATATTGCCCGCGACGGATACATAGGTTTATCAAAGGCGCTTTTTGAGATGACCCCTGAAGATATCATCGAGCAGGTCAAGATTTCCGGTCTCAGAGGAAGGGGCGGCGCCGGTTTTCCCACCGGGTTGAAGTGGGAATTTGCCCGCAAGAGCCCCGGGGACTTAAAATATGTCCTCTGCAATGCCGATGAAGGCGACCCGGGCGCTTTTATGGACCGGAGCATCCTGGAAGCCGATCCCCATGCGGTCCTGGAAGGCATGATCATTGCCGCAAGGGCCATCGATGCGCATCAGGGATATATCTATGTTCGAACCGAATACCCCCTGGCGGTCAGACGGCTTGGAATCGCTATCCGGCAGGCCAAAGAATACGGATTGATCGGCCAGGACATTCTTGCATCGGGATTTCACTTTGATGTGGATATTTATCAGGGTGCGGGTGCTTTTGTGTGCGGGGAAGAAACGGCCCTGATGCGTTCCATAGAAGGAAAGCGCGGCATGCCCCGCCCCCGGCCCCCGTTTCCGGCCCACAAGGGGTTGTGGGAGAAACCGACCATCTTGAATAATGTTGAAACCCTTGCCAACATCGCACAGATCATTTTAATGGGGGGAGCGTGGTATGCCGGCGTGGGAACCGAGACCAGCAAGGGCACCAAGGTATTTGCCGTATCCGGGGACGTGAACAACATCGGCCTGGTTGAAGTCGCCATGGGAACCCCCCTGAGAACGATGCTGTATGATATCGGCGGCGGAATTCCCAACAGAAAAAAAATTAAAGCGGTTCAGCTTGGCGGTCCGTCCGGCGGCTGCATCCCGGAACAACACCTGGATACCCCGGTAGACTATGAAGCCATTGCCCAGGTCGGGGCCATCATGGGGTCGGGGGGTGTCATCGTCATGGACGAAAATACCTGCATGGTCGATATGGCCCGCTTTTTCATGGAATTTATCCAGGATGAATCCTGCGGTAAATGCACCCCCTGCCGGGAAGGGACCCGTCGACTGCTTGAAATTTTAAAAAATATATGCGACGGCAGGGGGAAGCCCGAGGATTTGGATACGCTCCTGGAGCTTTCCGGAATTATTAAAAACACCGCTTTATGCGGTCTGGGGCAAACCGGGCCCAACCCGGTTCTTTCCACACTGCGATATTTCAGGCACGAGTACGACACGCATATCCACGAAAAAAAATGCCCGGCAAAACGCTGTGTCGAACTTTTAAGCTTTGAGGTGGACCCGGCCATATGCACCCAGTGCGGTCTTTGTTTTAAAAGCTGCCCGGTGGGGGCCATCACGTGGAAAAAGAAGGAAGCCGCCAGAATCGATAAGGATAAATGTATTAAATGTTTAACTTGTTTTGAAAAGTGCGCTTTTGGTTCTATATTTTAAAGAAAACATTCAGGGCACGGGTGTGCAAAAATGGTCATCGCGTTTATCATCATGGGGGCGTTGGGACTGATTATCGGAATCGGTCTGGCAATCGCGTCAAAAGTCTTTTACGTGTTTATCGACCCCAAAATTGAAGCGGTTGAGCAAGCCCTTCCGGGGGCCAATTGCGGTGGATGCGGGCTGCCCGGGTGCAGTGCCAATGCGGAAGCCATCGTCGCGGGGAAATCTTCTGCCAGTTCCTGTGTTGCCGGCGGTCCGGATATCGCCATCGAAATCGCTAAAATCATGGGTGTCGCCGCAGAGGCCAAAGAGCCGGACATCGCCAGGCCCGGCTGTTATTACGGACCGCGAACGGCCGATTTAAAATATTTATACGAGGGGATAAATGACTGCAGGGCCGCCGCGCTGATCAGTGGCGGCATGAAGGTCTGCACCATCGGATGCCTCGGGCTCGGAACCTGCGCCAAGGCCTGTCCTTTTAACGCCATCACCATGGGGGCCGAAGGGCTTCCGGTGGTCGACGAGGTCAAATGCACCGGCTGCGGCACCTGCGAAAGAGTGTGTCCCAAACACATCATCACGCTTTCCTCGGTTACCCGGCGGATTTTGCGGGAATACACCACCGAAGAGTGCACCACCCCCTGCCAGCGATCCTGTCCGGCAGGCATCAATATCCGGGAATATATCCGTCAAATTGAAACGGGCAACTATCACAGGGCGGTACAGGTCATAAAAGAACGAAACCCATTTCCCGCCATAATCGGAAGAATATGCCCCCGGCCCTGCGAAACCGACTGCCGCCGTAAATTCATAGATGAACCGGTGGCCATCAATTTTTTAAAGCGCTATGCTGCCGATTTTGAAAAAGAAAGCGGGAAAAGGATTCTGCCCGCCAAGGCCCCGGACACGGGTCGGAAAATCGCTGTGATCGGCGGGGGCATCGAAGGATTGTCAGCCGCATTTTTTACAGCCCGGCTGGGACATAACCCAACGGTATTTGAAGCAACTCCGAGGTTGGGGGGGTTGCTGAACAGTGCCATTTCATCCTATCGGCTCCCCCATGAAATATTGGACTGGGACCTCGGAGGCATCATTGCGATGGGGGTGGACATCCGGACCGACACGGCGCTGGGCAAAAATCTTTCCCTGGATGCTTTGTTCCGGCAGGGCTTTGACGGGGTCTATCTTTCCACCGGCGGATGGGACAGCCGCCTGGCGCGGGACCCCGGCACCCATGTTGAAATGCCCGTAACCGGTCTTACGCTTCTGGTGGATCTGATCAAGCTGGATCAGGCCGGCGGTGCAAAACCTTCTTTTGGCCCGGAGGTCGTCATTGCCGGCGGCGGCCGACTGGCCCTCAAAGCCGCCGGGGTCCTGAAGAAACTGGGCGCCCAGAAGATAACCATCCTGTTCAGAGAGCCCTGGGACCATACCCCTGTCGAAGGCGTGAATATTCGGGAACTTGAGGAGGACGGGATAGAAATCATTGCCGGAAGCGGCATCGACCGCATCTTCGGCGAGGCAGACAGACTCTGCCGGGTCCGATACCTGCAACTGGATACGTTGTCTGAAAAAACCATCCCGGCGCAAGCCCTTGTCCTGGCATCGGGGCGCTTTCCGAATTTTATTTTCGTAAAATCTCAGGTCCCCCCGGATTCCCATGACACCGACGCTCCGGTGCGATGGGAGGCGGTGGAATCCTACAAACGTCCTGAGTTCAGCAAAGAAATCGGCCTGTTTGCCAAAGGAGACCTTGTGACCGACTATACCGCGGCCATCAAGGCGATCGCCGGGGGGCGCCGGGGGGCGGTGACGATTCACCAGATGATGTACGGCATCGAACCCAAACTTTCCGATCAGGTCATCACCTCCCGGTCCAGGCTCCAGGATGTGGATCATGTGGAAAATGTTCCGGCCGGTTCGCGGCAGCTGATGCCCCTTTGCGCGCCGAAAGACCTGGCCGCCTGCAAAGAGATGGAAACCGGATTTACGGAGGATATGGCCCATACGGAAGCCGCAAGATGTCTCCAGTGCGGCCTGATCTGTTACCGGAAAATCGAGGCCGCCGATCATGCCGCATATGAAACATCGTCCCCGTTTACTAATGAAGTCATTTATATTTAGACAGGATCAACAGGATTTGTGGGATTTTTTTAAAAATATTTTGTCGATCCAGTTAATCTTGTCAAAGATTC
>JAUYIZ010000081.1 GCA_030688615.1 Desulfobacterales bacterium
GAATGTGGATCTGATCGTCATGGCCACCCACGGATACACGGGCATGAAAAATTTACTTTTAGGCAGCGTGGCTTTTAAAGTACTGCATGAGTCACACGTGCCGGTGCTTTTGATCCGGCCGGAATCCTGCCGCATTTAGAAAGTTTTGAAGATTTCCGCCGCTTGCGGCGGGAATGTTTTGCCTTACGGCAATGCTGCGCAGCGACCGTAAGGAATTTTACCGATTTTTGATTCGTTCGCTATCCCCGCGGCAAGCCGTGGGGATAGCGCTTCACTGTTGCGGTTGAATAAGTTCTAAGGCATCACGTCATTCCCGCCCCCGCCTTCGCGGGGGTAAACTCCGGCGAGCGGGCGCTTCTAAAGCCTTGGCGCAATCCAGTAACACTTTTAAAATATTCTGGATTCCTGCTTTCGCAGGAATGAGTGCGCCTGGGAGCAGACATGTCTTTCTGCCAAAAATTAATGGTAACCGTTCACGGTTTACAGTTACCGGTTCACGGTTAAAAAAAATAGACATTAGAAGACTTAGCGGTTTGGGAAAAATCTTGCAGGTTATCAGTGCGTCTTTATAAATTACTATGTGATTGCCATGATTATGGAATGAAAGATCAGATACTGAGCACGTCCATATCTGTTCCGTGCATAGTTCAGGGTATGATGTATTTCCCGGATGGCTTTCCATAACAGAAACATGCCGCCGAATAGCAGGACCAGGTCCCGGGCTGAAAAGTTCAAGAAGATATGATCTTTGATCCCGGCCACATTGACCAGCAAAATGATCGCAAAAATCCGGAGTGTAAATGCAAGGCTCAACCCCCATATTCTGGCCTGGTTTTGCCGGGCAGGCGGCAGCCGGCCCACGAGAATGGAGATCACCAGAATGTTATCCACTCCGAGAACCAGTTCCAGGCCGATCAACAGGGCAAGTGTGGCCAACAGGTCGAACATGTTTACGCTTAAAGATTCCGTTCCTGCCGGATTTGCCGGTGCAGCTGCTCAAGACTTTCCGGCGCATCTTCCGGTATCCGACGTTTGATGGTAATGGCCCCGGCCGGGCAGACCCCGGCGCAAACGCCGCAGCCGATACACCAGTCCAGGTCGATCTGGGCGCGCTGGTCCGCAATTTTGACCGCGGACACCGGGCAGATTTCCGCGCAGGCGTTACAGCCGGTACAGCGTTCGTGAAGGGTTTCGCGGATAAAATATACGGCCATCAGGTCGTCGCGGGGAATTTTACGGCGCCGTATGATCCCCACGTTCCAGCAGTAATCACCGCAGCAGTTGCAGGTGTGCTTGATCTGTTGCTGCGCATTATCCACCATATGGACCAGTCCTTCTTCCTCACAGCGCCTGAGGATGTGCAGGGCTTCGTCTTTGGAAACCGCACGGGCCAGGCCGTGATCCATGACATATTCGGCCAGTTCGTCATATTTCAGACAGACCTCCAGGCTGTGCGGGCAGGCGCGTCCCAGAACCGCGGCCGACATGCGGCAGGGGCAGTGGGCCACGGCGATCCGGGAGGCGGCTTCCACGATGGGGCCGATCTGTTCGCACGGCAGTACGCGTTCCAAGGGAGCTATGGCCGCGTTTTGGGCAGGGGCGTATTTGTAGGGCTTGGTGGACATGCCGCCGTAGACCTTATGGGTGGTGGGGATGTTAAAATAGTTGACCACGTGGCGGGACATCCGCTCGGTATATTCATCGCGGCCGCCCGCCCAGGTGAATGTCTGGGGAAAACCGTACCCCACCTGGAGCAGTGCGTATCCCGGGCGGCCGCCGGAAGTTTGGGCCGTGTAGAGAAGGTGGCGCCGGGCCAGGCCGGACAGGATCTCGGAGACCTCGGGCGCCGGCAGCCGGGCGCGGGACGCAACCATGTCCGGGTCGACAACTTCAAAGGGCAGCAGGGTGTTGGGAATGGCGGTTGCCACCAGCGCCTCCCGGGGGCTGAACATGTCTTTGAGCAGGTCGAGCAGCGCCGGGTTGAACGGATACCCCATGATCAGTTTTTCCAGGTGTCCGGCCAGGCCAAGGTAAATGTCGTCCAGAGGGTTTTTCCTTTCCTGCATTTGTCAGATATCCCCAGAATTTGTAGAAAAAAGTTGGTCTTCCAGGTATTTTTTCAGACGATTGAATTCACTTTCAAGCGCTTCAAACACTTTTTGTCCCTTTTCCAAATCAGCGGATTTTCCAATCTGTTCCAGTTCAAAAGCAATTTCAGACAACCTTGCCGCATGCAAACTCGCTGCGGCGCCTTTGATGGTGTGACCTTCTCTCCGGACGGTCTCGGCATCCTTTTCGGCTAAGGCGCCATGGATATTTTCCACGCGGGTTTGGGCGCTTGCCAGAAAATTTTTCGTAATTTCCCTGATGAAATTTCTATCCTGGTCAAATTCCTTCAGAACGCCATCCAGATCCATGGGCGCATTGTCCCCCCCCCCATCGGGTCCGGGATCCGTGCTTGAGGTCTCCACCTGGTCGGGATCAGCCGGAAGGGGCGCTGGCTTCCTTTCGGGGCCGGTCCATTTTTCCACCATTTCCAGCAGGTCTTTGCGCTTGATGGGTTTGGCGATATAATCATCCATGCCGGCCGCAAAACATTTATCTTTATCCCCTTGCATGGTGTGAGCGGTCATGGCGATAATCGGGATCCGCTCCGGGCGACCGGACGGGTCTGAAACGCCGGGGTTTGCCACTTCCAGTTTTCTGATCGTCCGGGTCGCTTCATGTCCGTCCATTACGGGCATCTGCACATCCATTAAGATGATATCGTAACGGTTCTTTTTAAAAGCCCGGACGGCCTGCTCCCCGTTTTCAGCCAGATCAGCCTGGTATCCGGCGGCATTTAAATGCCGCATCGCAACCATTTGATTGGTCGGGTAGTCATCAGTTAAAAGGATTTTTGTTTTTTTCCGGTTCTGTTCCCTTACGGTATGCCGCGTTACCAGGGAGCGCGCATTTGCCTGTTTTTCCCTTTCCGTGAGACTCAGGGCGGACTGAATCGCCCGGTAGAGGTCTTCCCGTTTGAAGGGCTTGGTCAAATACCCATCAATGCCCAGCTGCCTGCATTTTTCCCCATCTCCGATTTTTCCGATAGAAGTGAGAACGATGAGGGGGCTTCTTTTGTCCGGGTGGGTCGATTGAATGGAATTGAAGATCTCGAAACCGCTCATGTCCGGCAGCTGCATGTCGGTTAATATGAGGCGGACCGGGTCCCCGGATGAAAAGGATTGCTGATACAGTTCCAGGCCCTCTTTGCCGCAGCTTGCCTCCAGGGGTCTGCACCCCCAGAATTTGAGGTATTCGGTCAAGATGAAGCGGTTGGTGGGATGGTCTTCCACCACAAGTATTTTTAAATCCTTACAGTTGAAATCTTTTTTCTCAGTTTCGGTTTCCTCCGGGGGCTGCTTTCCTAATGTAATGGAAAACCAGAATGTGCTCCCGGTTCCGGGCTCACTCTCGACCCCGATCTCCCCGTTCATAAGTTCCACAAGCTGTTTGCAGATGGTTGTTCCCAGCCCGGTGCCCCCATATTCCCTGGTGGTGGACCCGTCAGCCTGTGTGAAGCTTTCAAAAATGGTCGTTTGTTTGGCTTTGGGGATGCCGATCCCGGTATCTTTTACTGAAAAGCGGATCTCGACCCTTTCGCCCAGGTCCCGGACCCATTGCCCTTGGACGAGTATCTCACCCTGGTGGGTAAACTTCAGGGCGTTGGAGATAAGATTGATGAGAATCTGCCTCAGGCGGCCGGGATCTCCGACGACTTTTGAAGGGATGTCCGCGGATAGGAAAACGTTAAAATCAAGGCCTTTTTTTTCGGCGGTCAGGGCCATGTTGTTTGCGATCTCGCCGACAAGATCGCTCAGATCGAATGGAATATCTTCAAGTTTCAGCTTCCGGGCCTCTATCTTGGAGAAATCAAGGATATCGTTGATCAGGCTTAACAGGGAATTTGCCTCAGATTCGATGGTATGAAGGAAAAAGGACTGGTTATCGTCAAGCTGCGTATCCAGGGTCAGTTCCGTCATGCCGATGATGCCGTTGATCGGCGTTCTGATCTCATGGCTCATGTTTGCGAGAAATTCGCTTTTGGCCCGATTGGCGGCTTCCGCGGCTGCTTTTTCCTGCCGAAAAAGTTCGGCCTGATGCCGTTCGGTCACATCCGTCAGCATGCCCCTGAATCCGATGGACTCTCCTTGCGGGTCTTTCAAAAGGGATGAAGATACTTCGGCAAAACAATCCGAGCCGTCTTTTCTGCCAAGCCTCAGATCGATTAATTGGGCCGCTTTTCCGCTTTGCAGGACATTTTCAAATATTTTATGGATTTTCCGGCGGTTTTCATCGTCCATGAGACTTTGATAATTCAACCCGGCCATTTCATCTTTTTCAAATCCGAGAATGCGGCCCAGCGCCGCATTGAAAAAAGTCAGATTCCCGGACAGGTCAACCTCATAATATCCTTCTACTATTCCCTGTAGAATGTTCCGGTATTTCTCTTCACTGTCCTGCAGGGCTTTTTCAGCAAGGCTCCGTTTTCCCATGATTCCCGATATGATAAAACCGAAGACCGCAAAGCTGAACATCAAAACCAGACGGAAATAGACTTTTCCTGCCGGAATGTCGGCAATCAGCAGTGCCCAGAAACTTTTTTCAGTGAAAATGAACGAGTCAATGACGGCGTCCATGGCCCAGACAAACAGCCCGAACAAAAGTGATGCGGCAAGTGCCTTGTCGGAAGTTTTCATGATTTTTGCGATACGTGGGAGCCGTTTAAATTATTGAAAAACAGAATCCACCACGGAGATGAGATCTTGGCGGGAAACCGGTTTGGCAAGGAAACGTCTTCCACCCACAAAACCTCCCTGGGTCGAGATATCGTCTTTCGTGACTGCCCCTGTGAGGAATATCATCGGGATATCTTTTGTTGCTGGGCTGTCCATCAGCTTTTCGGCCACATCCGTACCGCTCATTCCCGGCATTAATATATCAATGAGAATCAGGCGGGGTTGGATACGGCGTGCGGCTTGAACTCCCTCTGCACCGGTGGACGCACTGGTAACTTCGTATTTGCCTGTGCCTTCCAGATGGAATTTTACGATTGACCTTGAAGTCTCATCGTCATCGATGACAAGGATTTTTCTTTTTTGATCCGCCATGTTATCCTCCTTTTTCAAAGGTCTCGATCCTGAAAGGAAAAAATGTATAATAATATTCCAAAACGATGTAAAACGCTCAAGTCAGGCAAAAGTATAATTAAGAAGGGCAGGGTGTGTCAAGCAAAAAGCGGTATGGAGACCGGGCCGCTTTTACAGCCGATGCTGCAGATGGGTATACCGCCGGGTGGTCTTGTCGTTTTTCACACTGATGGCCAGCGCCTTTACAGTGCCCACCATCACGACCAGATTTTTGCCCCGGGTGATCGCCGTGTAGATCAGATTGCGCTGCAGCAGCAGATAGTGCTGGGTGAGAAGGGGGATTACCACGGCCGGGTATTCAGACCCCTGGGACTTGTGCACGGAAATGGCGTAGGAAAGGACGATCTCGTCCAGATCGGAAAAGTTGTAAAGCTTTTTCCGGCCGTCAAAGGAAATCATCAGTTCCTGGTCTTGCGGATGAATCCAGATGATTCTTCCCATGTCCCCGTTGAAAACGTCCTTTTCATAGTTGTTTTTGATCTGCATGACTTTATCGTTGACGCGAAACTTCCGGCTGCCGCGGATCAGTTTGTCCTCACCCGGGTTCAGGGATTGCTGCAGGGCCGCGTTCAGGTTCTCGGCGCCGATGATCCCCTTATGCATGGGGGTTAAGACCTGGATATCGTTGACGGGGTCGAATCCGAAACGCCCCGGGATGCGTTCTTTTACCAGTTCAATAATAATTTTCAGGGCTTTTTCCGGATCTTCCTGATGGATGAAATAAAAATCATTTTTGCTGCCGGAATCCCCCGACGGTTTAACGGACGGGATGATGCCGTTGTTGATCAGATGGGCGTTGGTCACGATACGGCTTTGCTTGGCCTGGCGGAAAATTTCCTTCAGTTCCACCACGGGCAGGCGCCCGGAGGCGATGATGTCCTTTAAAACATTTCCCGCACCTACGGAAGGGAGCTGATTGACATCTCCCACGAGAACCAGCGTCGCCCGCAAGGGGATCGCTTTGAGCAGGTGGTGCATCAAAATGGTGTCCACCATGGAAACTTCATCGATAATCATCAGGTCGCAATTGAGGGGCTTTTTATCGTTTCTTTGAAATCCCCCCTGTTGCAGGCTGTATTCCAGCAGGCGGTGGATGGTCTTTGCCCCGTGACCGGTGGTTTCGGCCATCCGTTTGGCGGCCCTGCCGGTGGGGGCGGTCAGCAGGATCCTGGCCTTGAGGGAGGAAAAAATTTTTAATATGCCATTGATAATGGTGGTTTTACCGGTTCCGGGGCCGCCGGTGATGACCAGGACCTTATGATCCAGGGCGCACCCGACGGCTTCGATCTGTTTGGGGGCCAGCGTAATGGAAAGCTGGCGCTGCACCCATTCAACGGCCTTGTTTGCATCGATTTTTCGAATCGATTTGGCCGTGTAGCCGAGTCGTTTCAGCCGGACGGCGATGCCGGTTTCCGATGCATGGAACCTGGTCAGGAAAACCGCCTTGTGATTGGGCCTGAGATTTTCAGTGCCCTCCTTCAGATCCTCGATGACGATCTTTTGGGCCAGATGAATACTGCCCAGCGCGGCCATGACCGCATCCTTTTCAACTTGAAGGATGTCCCGGCACTTTTCCAGCAGGCTTTCACAGGGATAATAGACATGGCCTTCATCGGCCAGTTGATGTAGGACATAAAGTATGCCGGCTTCCACCCGCAGGGGCGAATCCTTCTCAAAACCCAGCCGGTCGGCAATACGATCGGCGGTGATAAAGCCGATTCCCGGGATATCCATTGCCAGGCGGTAGGGATTTTCCCTGACAACTTCGATGGCCCTGTTTTGGTATTGCTTGAATATCTTGGCGGCATAACCCGGGCTCACCTCGTAAGTCTGCAGGAACACCATGACCTGCCGGATCTCTTTTTGAGCGTGCCAGGCAATGCGGACCATTTCGATCCGTTTTTTCCCGATGCCTTCCACCGCCGCAAGCTGGTCAATCTGATCTTCAATGATATCGAGTGTTTTCTCGCCGAACCGGTTTACGATTCTGCCCGCCATCACCGGCCCGATGCCCCGGATGAGCCCGGACCCCAGATATTTCCGGATGCCGTAAACCGTGGCCGGGACCGTGGTTTGAAAATCTGTGACCTGAAACTGTTCTCCATATTGGGGGTGACGGGTCCAGCGCCCCTTCATTTTCAGGATTTCTCCGGGCCTCGGCGCAATCATGTTTCCGGACACGGTGACCAGGTCCTGTTTTCCGGGCACCTTCACCTTGGCAATGGTAAAGCCGTTTTCCAGGTTGGTATAGGTAATCCGTTCGATCTGGCCGGAAAGTTCTGTTGGGTCGGTTTGATTCATGCGGGGCCCGTATTGGTTAACCGTTTACGGTTATCGGTTTACAGTTCACAGTTTTTACAAAGAAGCCCCATAACTCTTCTCAACCGTCTGTTTTTTTACCGGGAACCGGTAACTGTAAACGGTTACGGTATTTTTTGGTCTCAACACACGCCACACAGGGTGCACGATTCCGGATGACAGGCCGGGGATGTCTGGCCCTGTTTGGCCCTGAGATATTCTTGCATTAAAAAGGATTTGTCAATGCCGTGATCGATAAAGTCCCAAGGCAGCCGCTCGACAAAGGGACGTTCTCGGCAGACATAGTAATGCGCGTTGATGGGGGAAGCTTTTAAGGTTTGGGCCCAATTTCCCTGGTTTTCATGGGCTAAAGACAGCAGCCGGCCCGTTTTGCGGTCCCCGCGTGAAAACAGGGCCTGAATGAATGCCCAGCGCACAATGTCGGCATGCACCCGGAGGTTGGCGACCCGCTTCAGTCCGGTTTTCACCTGTTTTATCTTTTGTTTCAGTGATTTCTCCTCTTCCATCGCCACCCACTGAAACGGCGTGGAAGGCTTGGGAACAAAGCAGTTCAGGCTGATCGTAATCTCTCCGATTCGCTTTTTTGCCCGGCTGGACTTTAAAAACCGGTGTTTGACCTTTTTGCACAGGCTGATGATCGCCTCAATGTCCTCCTGGGTTTCAAAGGGAAGCCCGATCATGAAATAAAGTTTCAGGTTAAGGATTCCCCCGGCCACAAGCATTTCGGCGGCATTTAATATGTCCGACTCGGTAATGCCCTTGTTAATTACATCGCGCATGCGCTGAGATCCGGCATCCGGGGCAATGGTGGCTGTCTTTATCCGGCTCTTTCTGAGGGTGGCGATCAGGCTGCCGGAAAGGGCATCGGCCCGTAAGGAGCTGAAGGATATTCTGACATCCTTTTCATCTACCAGGCCGCACAGCTTTTCGATTTCAGGCAGATCGGAAACCGCAGCGCCCACCAGGCCGATTTTGTCGCCGGCTAAAATCCCCTGCTGAACGCACGTTTCAAGCAGGGAGAAGGGGCGGAATCTCGGGGGGCGATAGATATATCCTGCGCTGCAGAACCGGCACCCATGGGCACAGCCTCTGGCAACTTCAATCAGAAACGTGGAGTCAAAGGAGGTGTCGGAAGTTAAAATGGCGCTGGTGGTCGGCACATCCGAGAGATCTTTAACATAGGCCCGTTGAATTTTTTCGGGAACGTCCATGATGGCCTTGAATGAATGAAGGCTCCCATCATCATGATACGTCGTCCGGTAGAAGGCGGGGACATAGGCGCCGGGAAGCTGCTGAGCCAGGGATTTTAAACACGATGCGCGGTCCGGAGCGGACCGGTAGATTTCAATCAGCCGGGCAAGCATTTCCTCGGCTTCGCCGATCAGAAAACAATCGATAAAGGAACTCAGAGGTTCCGGGTTCGAGGTGCAGGCGACCCCCCCTGCAATCACGAGAGGGTGGGGGGTATCTCTCTCTTCGGACTGCAGGGGAAAGCCCGCCCTTGCTAAAATGGATAAGATGCCGGGGTAGTCATTTTCAAATGAAACGGAAAAAGCGATAATATCAAAATCAGTAAGGGGCCGGCCGGACTCGACGGTGGCCACGGCATGTTGCTTGGGTCCCGCCGATGCCTGCCGCTGCAAGGCCCTGGACCCTGCAGGTCCCGGGTATCCGTCTTCCGGATAAAAAGCCCTTTCGCATACGACATAATCTATGTTGTTGAAAATCCGGTAGACGGTTTGAAATCCGAGATTGGACATTCCCACATGATAACTGTTGGGATAAATGAGAGCGATTTTAATGCGTCCCTTCCAGTCTTTTCGAATCGTATTGCGTTCGGATTCATATGCCCGGCGGTAGTTTTTTACCTTTTTCAATCCGCTTTTCTTCTCAGGAATGTGGGTATCTCCAGATCGTTGTTATCGATGACCAGTCCCCGATATCCCCTATAAGTGGAACCGGTGGATTCGCCCACGGCATGTTTCTGGCGAATAAATGTCGGCTCGTCGTAATTGATGCCCGCTTTAATATCCTCGGGGGTGACATCCCTGATTTTGCCCCTGGGGATAAAATCATCCTGTTTTCGCGCGACCGGGTCCGATTTGGAACCGATTCCCGTTGCGATGACGGTCACCCTGAGCTCATCTCCCACGCCATCATCTATGACGGTTCCCCAGATGATCTCGGCATCCTCACCGACCTCCTTGTATATCCGGTCCGAGGCCTCGGTCATCTCTTCCATGGTTAAACTGCTGCCGCAGGTGATGTTCATCAGGACGCCCTTGGCGCCTGAAATGGAAATATCCTCCAGCAGCGGGTGAGAGATGGCGCGCTCGGCGGCTTCCACCGCCCGGTTTTCGCCGCTGGATGTTCCGATCCCCATGATCGCCATTCCGGCCTTGGACATGGTGGTTCTCACGTCCGCGAAATCCAGATTGACCAGGCCGGGCATCATGATCAAGTCGGTGATTCCTTTGACCGAGTGCAGAAGAATTTCGTCTGCCTTGGCGAACATCTCCAGCATGGTTGCATGTTTGGATGCCAGGCCCCTGAGCCGGTCGTTCGGAATGGTGATGACCGTATCGGCGACCTCTCTTAACCTGCAGATCCCTTCTTCGGCCTGCCGGGCGCGCTTGAGGCCCTCAAAGGAAAAGGGTTTTGTAACCACAGCCACAGTTAACGCTCCGATTTCCTTGCAGATTTCAGCAATAACCGGCGCTGCTCCGGTACCGGTTCCCCCGCCGAAACCGGCGGTGATAAATACCATGTGGCTGCCTTCAAGGGCGTTCCGGATGGCCTCCATGTCTTCCCGGGCCGCCTCGGAGCCCACCATCGGATTGGCCCCCGCGCCGAGGCCGTCGGTCAGCTTTTGGCCGAGCTGGATCTTAAGGGGCGCTTTGGAAACATCCAGCGCCTGGAGATCCGTGTTGGCGGCGATGAACCTTACCCCCTGGAGCTTGGAGTTGATCATGTTGTTGATTGCATTTCCCCCTGCCCCCCCCACGCCGATAACCTTGATTTTTGCCGAGTTCTCGTTTTCTACATATTTGAACATCATTTCCCCCCCCCCCCCTTTTTTTGTGCTCGTTTTTTGATCAATGCCCTGATCGGTTAACCGCAGTATTTAAACAACATCCTTAAACCACCTTTTCATCTGGGTAATGATCCGGTTGAAAATATTCGTGTCCCGGATGCGAAATTTCTTGGGGGTCTGATTCCGGGCGCCGAAAAGAACCAGGCCGACCCCTGTGGCATACATTGAATTGTTGACCACATCGGTCAAACCTTTAATGCCGATGGGCTTGCCGAGGCGGACCGGATGATTAAAAATGGATTCGGCAACTTCCGTGGCCCCGTGTAAGAGGGCGGAACCGCCGGTTATCACCACTCCTGATGAAATGATATTTTCCATTCCCGCCCGGTAAATTTCTCTGTTTATGAGCAAAAAGATTTCTTCCATCCGGGGTTTCAGAATTTCTCCGAGAATCTGCCTGGATATTTTTCTGGACCTGCGCCCTCCCATGCCCGGAACCTCTATGGTCTCATCATCATCGAAATGGCCGGCGATACAGGTGCCATACCTGATTTTGATTTTCTCTGCTTCATTGATCGGCGCCTGCAGGCCGATGGCTAAATCCTTTGTCAGATTGTTCCCGCCGATGGCCAGTACGAAAGTGTGTTTAATGCTTTTGTTGGAGAATATGGCCAGATCGGTGGTGCCGCCCCCAAGATCCAGCAAGGCGGTGCCCAGCTCTTTTTCTTCCGGGGCCAGCACGGCTTCTCCGGATGCCAGCGGTTCCAGGACAATATCGCACACATCCAGCCCGGCGCGGTTGGCGCATTTTACAATGTTATGGGCCGATGCCACGGCGCCGGTTACAATATGAATTTTGGCTTCCAGCCGAACTCCGGACATTCCCACCGGATTCATAATCTCGTTCTGGTCGTCCACAATGAATTCCTGGGGAAGGACATGAATCACCTCTCTGTCCATGGGAATGGCCACGGCACGGGCGGCATCGATCACACGATCCACGTCGCTCTGGGTGATTTCCGGCCCTTTGATGGCCACGATCCCCCTGCTGTTGAATCCGGTGATATGGCCGCCGGCGATTCCGGCGTAAACAGATGAAATTTCACACCCGGCCATAAGCTCGGCCTCTTCAACCGCCTGCTTGATTGATTTCACGGTTGCTTCGATGTCAACCACCACTCCTTTTCGAAGGCCGATGGAAGGATGCGTGCCGATACCGATGATATTAATTTCGTTTCTGTCCACCTCGCCGACAATCGTGCATATTTTAGTGGTTCCGATATCAAGGCCGACAATGAGATTTTCATGGTCCTTCATATTATGCCTCCTTAGCGTTCTGGCCGGGCGCCTGGGTCTTATGGGGATTGACCACGATGCGGTGTAAACTTTTCAAGTCAATCGATTCGATATTTGAAAAGAACCTTTTTCTGTCCATATGGAAAAGAATTTCTTTCAGGCGGTCATACTTGCGGGGGTAATCTTGATACCCGATCTTGATGACTTTGGTCTCGTCAAAAGCATAAAGAGTCACGCCGATTTCCCTGTCCACCTGAATTTTTTTGATGATCCGGTTGGGAAGAACGCTATCGGGTTTTTGCCCGAGCGCAAGAATTTCCATAACCGCAGTAAAGGGAATGCTTTGGGGTTCTCCGGGCGCATTCAGGTCTGAGAATGTCAGCCCTTGAATGACGGGCAGGTTGTCACGAATCGAATCGTCCCATTCTTTGAATATTTCACCATGGGAATTGACCAGAAACTTTCGCCCCATATCCAGAACGGCCAGGGGTTGGTGCTCTGTTATCCGGAGTGTGAGCTGATCGGGAAGCTCTCTGCTGATTTCAGCCTCGGCAATCCAGGGGTGAGCCAGCAGTCGTTTTCTGGCCGTTGTAAGGTTTACGGCCAGAATATTGGTGTCCCGGGCGATTCCCACCTGTTCGAGCACTTGCTCGGGGGTGAGGCGCTGGGCGCCCAAAACGTTGATCTTTTTTGCCCGGTAATAGCTCCACTGGGTTATAAAATCATAAGAGAACATGAACACCAGGCTCACGGCCACCAGACCCGAAACGACAACAGCGGTTTTCAAGATGAATTTCAGGCGATGTTTCGTGATGAACCGCTTGGGTGCGATCCTGTGCTTGTAACAATTTTTTCGTATCCGTTTAGGTCCCAATGATTTTAACCTCTGGTTTGAGTTCAATCTTAAAGTTCTCCCATACGGTGTCCTGAACAATTTTCATTAAAGAGAGTATGTCCGCAGCCGATGCCCCTCCCGTATTGACAATAAAGTTGGCATGCTTGGTGGATATGGCGGCGTTGCCGATTTTTTTCCCCTTCAGTCCGGCCATATCGATGAGCCTGCCCGCTTTTTCTCCGGTTGCCGGATTCTGAAAAAAGCAGCCGGCGCTGGGAAGGTGGGTCGGCTGGCGGGTTTTGCGGGCCTTGAGTTTTTCCCGGGAATCTTTTTGTAGGTGGTCCGGGCTGGAAGGGCGCAGGCAAAAATCGCCCTCCAGAATAATGAATGACCCGTTGATGACCCTGGCAGGATGACCTTTCAATGAAAATTTCCTGTAGGAAAAATCAAATTCTTCTTTTGGAACTTTATGTGTCGTTCCCGGGGGCAGCATGATCCTGACGGCGTCCAGGACATTTTCGATTGAGCCCCCGTCCGTTCCCGCATTCATTGCGATCCCCCCGCCCACGGTCCCCGGTATGCCCAGGGCAAAATTCATTCCTTCCAGGCCGTTGCGGATGGCAAAAACGCAGAGCGATTGCATTTTTGCCCCGGCCATGGCCGTTACCCGCACCTGGTCGGTCTTTTTTTCGGTGCAAGATATTTTTGTCAGGCCTTTTGCCAGCGTGATGACAATTCCTTTAATGCCCGTATCTTTGACGAGAAGGTTTGTCCCGCCGCCCATGATAAAATAGGGTATTTGCCTCTGCCGCGCCCAGCTCAGCACTCCGGGTAAATCCTCCAGCCTCTCTGCGGCCCAGAACGCTTCCGCAGGCCCCCCCACCTGAAAAGAGGTGTGTCTGGACATGGGCTCGTCGAATATAACGTTCCTGCCCAAAATTTCCGACAACTCCAATTTTAATGCGGCATCAAGTGTCATGGATGGTGCTTTCTCCGGACGCATGCTCCGGGGTTTCCGACAATTCCTCCATCACCGTTTCGCCCACCTTCCACACGTCGCCGGCCCCCAGGGTCAGAAGGAGATCTCCTGCGGTCAATATGCCTTTCACATATAAAACCGCGTCGGCAAAATCCTCTCTGAAGTGGACGTCTTTATGACCATGGTCTCTGATTTTCTGTAATAAAACCCGGCTGTCCACGCCGGGCATGATTTTTTCCCCCGCAGCGTAGATGGGCAGCAGCACCAGAAGGTCCGACTGGTAGAAGGCGCGTGAAAATTCGTCCAGAAGCGCCTGGGTCCGGGTGTAGCGGTGCGGCTGAAACACCACGATGATACGTTTGTCGGGCCAGCATCCCCGGACGGCGGCAAGGGACGTTTTGATTTCGGTGGGGTGATGGCCGTAGTCATCCACAAAAGTAATCTCTTTCACCGTGCCTTTGATCTCCAGCCGGCGCTGAACCCCATCGGATGTTTCAAGCGCTGACTTGATGACATCAAAGGAAATCCCGAGTTCAACGCCCACCGCGATGCTCGCCAGGCAATTGTTAACATTGTGAACACCCGGCAGATTCAAAATGATTTCCCCGAGAGGCTGGCCGAGATGATAGAGCGTGAATTTGCTTTTCAGCCCCTCGAAAATCAGGTTTCTGGCCTGGAAATCAGCCTGACTGCTCATGCCGTAGGTGGTGTATCTTTTTTTGATTAAAGGAATCAGCTCCTGAATGGATTCGTTGTCCAGGCAAAGCACCGCCAGGCCGTAGAAAGGAATTTTATCGATAAAACTTAAAAATACTTCCTTGATGGCGTTCAGATCCTTGTAGAAATCGAGATGTTCCCGGTCGATATTGGTAACCACTGCGATGGTGGGGGAAAATCTCAGGAACGATCCATCGCTTTCATCAGCTTCGGCAACGATGAAATCCCCCTTCCCGAGGAGTGCGTTGGAATCAATGCTTTTCAATTTCCCGCCGATCACCACGGTGGGGTCAAGCCCTCCTTTTCCCAGTACGGACGCGATCAGCGAGGTTGTGGATGTTTTGCCGTGGGCGCCGGAAATTGCGATGCTGTATTTGAGCCGCATCAGCTCGGCGAGCATTTCAGCTCTGGGTATGACCGGGATCGACATCCTGTGGGCGGCCACCACCTCGGGATTGTCCGGGCCGATGGCCGACGAGGTCACAATGACATCGGCCTGTTCCATCTGTGTACCGGAATGTCCGTTAAATATGACGCCCCCCATGCGCGCCAGGCGCCGGGTGATGTCGGATGACTTCAGATCGGAGCCGGATACTTTATATCCCAGGTTGAGCAGCAGTTCCGCGATGCCGCTCATTCCGATCCCTCCGATTCCCACAAAGTGTATGTGATATGGTTTCTGATACATAAGGTTATGGACCCACCAAGTTGTAGCAGTCTTTTACGATACATCCGGCGGCATCCGGATTTCCCAGGCGCTTTGCATTGCGCCCCAGCTGTCTTAACGCGTCGGGGTTAAAAGCATAGTAAGCGATTCTGTCCGCAAGCATCTGTGGCGTGAGATCTTTTTGAAGAATCATTTCAGCCGCGCCTCGGTCCGAAAGCGACCTGGCGTTGGACACCTGATGATTGTCGGCCGCAAAAGGAAAGGGGATCAGCAGGCTCCCCTTGCCGCCGGCGGTTAATTCCGCAACGGTGGTGGCGCCGGCGCGGCAGATCACCAGATCGGCTCGCTGGTATTGCCGGGCCATGTCTTCGAAAAAAGGCGCTACGGCGGCTGAAATGCCGGATTTCAAATAGGCCTGAGCGACCATTTCCGCATCAAAAGGGCCGGTCTGGTGGATGAATTTATAGGCCTTCTTTTCTTTCAGATATGAAATGGCGCCGAGGATTGCCATATTGATCGCGTGCGCCCCCTGGCTTCCCCCCATAACCAGCACGGTAAAAGGCGCTGTTCCCGGCCCCTCCTCTGGGTCGAGCCGTCGGTCCGGATGGGAAAGAATTTCCTGCCGCACCGGGTTTCCCGTGAAGTGCGCCTTGGCCTGATTCTTTCCGATTTTTGTGTCCGGAAAGGAGACATATATGCGATCGGCCACGTAGGATAAAAGCCGGTTGGTAATTCCGGGGATTTTATTCTGTTCACAGATCGCTATCCTGACCCGCAAAAGCCAGGCGCCCAGCACCACCGGAGCCGAGGAATAGCCGCCAACGCCGATAACCAGATCCGGCCTGAAATCTTTCAGGATGCTCAGTACGCTGAAAATGGCTGTGGGTATTTTCAATATTGCCCGCACTTTCCTGTGAAAACGTTTTCCTTTGATGCCTTCTGCCCGGATACAGGCCATCGGATAACCTGTTTTTGCCAGGGTCGACCTTTCAAAAGGGTTTCCCGTGCTGATGAAAAGGACCCTGGCGCCGGAATTTTTTGCCGTAAATTCCCGGGCGATGGCAAGCCCCGGGAAAAAATGGCCGCCGGTCCCCCCTCCTGCAATGACCACACGCATACGGTTAACCGGTTGCGTCCTTATTATTATTTTCCTTCCGTACCCGCTGCCGGGTGTTCTTGGCCGCAATGTTCATCAACAGGCCGATGGCCGCCAGGTTCGTGATCAGAGAAGTCCCGCCATAACTGATGAAGGGCAGTGTCAGTCCCTTGGTAGGCAGAAGACCCAGCACGACCCCCATGTTCACGCAGGCCTGGAGCCCTATGGAAATCGTCAGCCCCACGGCCAAAAGTGATTCAAATGCGTCCCCGGTCAGACGGGAAATCGAAAGGCCCCGCCAGAAAATAAAGATATACAGTCCTAAAATGAGCAACACCCCCACCAGACCCAGCTCCTCTCCGATGACCGAAAAAATAAAATCCGTATGGGGTTCGGGAAGATAGAACAGCTTTTGATAGCTGTTGCCGAATCCCGCCCCCCAGATTCCGCCGCTGCCGAATGCCATCAGGGAATGGGTAATCTGATAGCCCTCGTCGGAGGCGTACTGCCATGGATTCCAGAAACTCAACAGGCGCCTCATGCGATAGGTCGCACTCATTAAATACAAATATAACAGGGGCAGGGTTGTGAGAAAAATCGGCGTCAGATGAAAAAAACGCGCACCTCCCACAAACAGCAGGATCCAGGTGATGGCCCCGAAAATCACGATGGACCCCAAATCAGGTTGCAGCGCAATTAATCCGACGAATGTGGCAAGCACCAGTATATGCGGCAGCAGGCCGATGGAAAATTCCCTGATACGTAACCCTTTTTTGCTGATGGAATGGGACAGGTAGATCACCAGGGCCAGCCGGGCCGGTTCAGAGGGTTGAAAGGAAAAGTTTCCCAGCCGGAGCCAGCGGGCAGACCCGTTGACCGTATTGCCGAAGGGCGTCAGGTGAATTGCCAGGAGCAGGACCATGGCCAGGAAAAGAGCCGGATAGGCCATTGCGTGGACAAAATTCAACGGTACGTGTCGGCAGATGAGCAGGGCGGCCGAGCCTAAAAGGAAAAAAACCAGCTGTTTTTTCAGAAAAAAATAGTCGTTGCCAAAGGTGCTCAGCGCATAGGCCGAGCTGGCGCTGTAGACGATGACGATGCCGATGCCCACCAGGAAAAGAACCGGAAGCATCAAGCCCATGTCATAGGGCAGAACGGAATCGCAGGCTGTCTGATTTGTCTTTTTATTTTCGGGCATGGTCTCTTTTCAGCTGTTGGATGGTTGCGCAAAAAACTTCTCCCCGATGGGCATAGTCGTGAAACATGTCAAAACTCGCACAACCCGGAGACAGCAGAACCGCATCTTTGGATGCTGCTGCCCGGTAGGCCTTGGAAACCGCATCTTCCATGGAGACGGCCGTCGCGGTCGGGGCCGCCTGGGCCAGCGCAGACAGGAGCCCTGCGGCGGCTTCCCCCATGACGACCAGCTTTTTGACACGGCGGCGTATCGGTTCCTGTAAGACGCTGAAATCGCAGCCCTTGCCCTGGCCCCCCATGATCAGAATGACGGGGCGATTCATGGCCTCAAGCGCCCTGATGACGGCGTCGGCATTTGTCGCTTTGGAATCGTTGTAAAAGGCCACGCCATTGAGGGTGTCCACATATTCAAGCCGGTGCGGCAGGCCCTTGAAGTCATTTAAAGCCGCCTGAGCCCCTTTCAGGCTCGCGCCGGCAGCCAGGGCCGCCAGGGTGGCGGCGGCAGCATTTTCCATGTTGTGCCTGCCCGTCAGGCCGGTGTTCTCAAAATAAAGGCACTCGGGTTTTGACGATTTTCCCCGGGCTGTGACGGCTTGATCCTTTAAATCAAAGATGATACGCGTTCCGTTGAGCCGGGCACCGGCTTCCTCCTGGCCGGCTGCGTTGAAAAAGAGTTTCCGGCTCCGGATCCGGTCGCAGGCTGCCCGGATCCGGACATCCGCCCCGTTGATGACCGCCACGTCCTCGGGCCGCTGGTTTTCAAAAATCCGGTATTTTGATCGGGCATAGGATTCGAAATCCGGGTAACGGTCCATGTGGTCTTCGGTCACGTTTAATAGAACACCGACTTTGGGTTTGAATTCGCCGATGGTGTCCAGTTGAAAGCTGCTCACTTCCGCCACCACGACATCGGCCCGTTCCTGGCGGGTGACGAATTCGATCAACGGGGTGCCGATATTTCCCCCGACAAACACCTTCAGGCCTGAACAGGCCAGCATTTTTCCTAAAAGTTCGGTGGTGGTGGTTTTGCCGTTGGTGCCGGTGACGGCAACCACCGGCTGCGAAATATAACGGGAGGCCAGCTCCATCTCACCCAATACGGGCACACCCCTGTCCATTGCCCGCCGTACGGGCAAAATGGTGTGGGGAACCCCGGGGCTTAAAACCACCAGGTCTGATTTTTCAAAGGTATCGATTTGATGACCGCCCAGTTCCATCGGGATGTCCAGGCCCCGAAGTTGTTGGATAAACGGTTCAAGTTCCCGGGCGGTGGCCGAATCGGTCACAATCACCCGGGCGCCCCGGCCCTTTAAAAAGCGGCAGACCGCCACGCCGGTTCTGGCCAGGCCGACCACCACAACTTGTTTGTTTAAGAGTTCCATCATTTCATCTCAGCTTCAGCGTGCTCATGGAAATCAAAGCCAGTAAAATGGCGATGATCCAGAATCGGACGATGACTTTCGGCTCGGCCCATCCTTTGAGCTCGAAATGGTGATGGAGAGGGGCCATCCGGAAGATCCTGCGGCCCTTGGTCATTTTAAAGAAGCCCACTTGAAAAATAACTGAAAGCGCTTCCACGACAAAAAGCCCGCCGACCAGGGCCAGCACGATTTCATGCTTGGTGATCACCGCCACGGTTCCCAGGGCCCCTCCCAGGGGAAGTGACCCCACATCTCCCATGAAAATCTGTGCCGGATAGGTATTGAACCACAGGAACCCCAGGCCCGCACCGGCCAGCGCCCCGCAGATGACGGCCGTTTCCCCGCTTCCCGGAACGTAACTGACCTGCAGATAAGCGGCGATCTTTGAATGTCCCGCCACGTAGGCGAAGATCATATACGTGGCCGCAGCGATGGTCACGGGCCCGATGGCCAGGCCGTCCAGCCCGTCGGTTAAGTTGACCGCGTTGGACGTGCCGACGATGACAAGGGCTGAAAAAAATATATATCCCCAGCCCATATCCGGCGAAATATTCTTTAAAAAAGGAATCGCCAGGCGCGGGCTAAATTCCGGCGCCTGAAAAATGAAAAAACCGGCGGCAAGGGCCAGTACGGCCTGCAGTCCCAATTTTTCGTTGCCGCTTAATCCTTTGTTCATTTTTTTGATCTGCATCAGATAATCGTCGATAAAACCGATAAACCCGTAGCCGATGATGATGAAAAGCATGACCCAGGTGTAGTGGTTTTTCAGGTTCGCCCACAGAAGCGTTGCCGTCACGATGGAAAAAACGATTAATCCCCCTCCCATGGTGGGCGTGCCGGCCTTTTTAAGATGACTTTTCGGGCCGTCCTCTCTGATATATTGTCCGATCTGCAACTGGTGCAGCTTCCGAATGGCCCAGGGGCCCAGAAAAAAGCATATTAAAAAGGCGGTAATGCCGGCATAGATCGTACGAAAGGTAATGTATCTAAATACGTTGAAACCGGATATGGTCGTGTGAAGCGGATATAGCAAATGGTAGATCATACCGTCCCTGCCTGATGTAAGCTTTCTGTAAGCCCGCTGACGATGGTTTCCATTGCCTGGGCCCGGGAGCCCTTCACCAGAACCCAGTCGCCGGGCTGCAGCCATCCGGTCAGATCTTTCAGGATCTCTTCCCGGGTGCCCACGAATATTTCCGGCTTGCTGTTATTTTCACTTTTCGCGCCTTGCACGACGTATGGGGCAAATTGTCCGGTGACATACAATTTGTCGACTCCGGCCCTTGAGGACAGGGCGCCGATTTTCCGGTGCATGGACTCGGAATATTCCCCGAGCTCGTGCATGTCTCCGGCGACCAGCGTTTTCCGGCCGCTGCCTTTTAAAGATACCAGAGACGTGATGGCGGCGGCCATGGAATCCGGGTTCGCATTGTAGCTGTCGTCGATAATATGGATGCCGCGGTCTGTCTTGATCACGTTCATCCGGCCCGCCAGGGGTGTAAAGGCATTCAGGCCGGCCTGGATCTTCCTGAGGGGCACGCCCGCCAGATGGCCTGCAGCGGCTGCGGCAAGTGCGTTCAGGACCATGAATTTTCCGGTAACTTTAAGATCAATCGGCACCCTTTCTTCAAAAAGAGCCAGTTCGAATGAGACCCCTGAATCCTTCAGGCCCACCCCCAGCGCCCTGACCCGGGCATTTTGGGACGTCCCGAAAAAAAGTGTCTCCCCGGTAATCCTGCGGGCCAGCTGCAATACTTTCGCGTCATCCCCGTTGAGCACCGCCCGGGCGCCGGGCTTCATTTTTTCAAGCAGTTCGCCCTTGGCGTGCATGACGCCCTCAACGGATCCGACACCCGCAAGATGCGCCGTGCCGATGTTTGTTATGACGGCAATGTCCGGCGAACAGATTTCGGCCAGTCTTCTGATCTCGCCCGGACGGTTCATGCCCAATTCCAGCACGGCCCACCGGTGGTCAGGGCCGATCTTGAGCATGCTCAACGGAAGGCCGATCTCATTGTTGAAGTTTCCCGCCGAGGACAGTGTGGCAAAGCATCTGGATACCACAGCGGCCGTCATCTCCTTGGTGGTGGTTTTACCGTTGGATCCGGTGATGGCAATGATCGAAATATCGGACCTTTGCCGGTGATATGCCGCCAGATCCCCGAGCGCCCTGATGGAGTCGTCCACCGCGATGCAAACCACACGCGTCTGTCTGAACGGGCCGCTTGAAAAAGCATCCGCCTGATCCTTGTGGATCAGAATGCCGCCGGCGCCCTGCTGAACCGCTTGCGCGACAAAGGCGTGCCCGTCATGATTTTTCCCCTGGATGGCCACAAACAGCGCGCCGGCGGAAAGGGACCGGGAATCGATGGAAACATCTGAAAACAGAACGCTGTCCTGGCCGAAAGCCAGCTGCCCCCCGGTGGCGTTTAAAACATCCGTGACCGTCCATGAAAGGGGTGGTCTGTCGTTCATAGTCCGCCGTCCAGGCCGTCCAGTACTCGTCCGGCTATTTTTTTATCATCGAACGGTATGGTGGTTTTCCCGATGATCTGATAGGTTTCGTGTCCCTTGCCGGCAATCAGGACCACGTCGTCGGGCCCCGAGACCGTGATGCCGAGCTGGATGGCCTTTTCCCGGTCCGGTTCCACCACATAGGTGTTGGGCTGAAAACCGCCCCGGATATTCCGGGCCGCAGCCGCGTTCAGACCGGCTTGTTTGAGGCCCGGCAGTATTTGCCGGATGATTTCACCCGGGTCCTCGGTTCGCGGGTTGTCTGAAGTGACGACAATAAAATCGCTGTAATCTCCGGCCATCCGGCCCATCTGGGGCCGCTTGCCCCTGTCCCGGTCCCCGCCGCAGCCGAAAATACAGATCAGGGCGCCCCGGGTAAGGGGCCTCAGGGAAGTCAGGACGTTTTTCAGGGCATCGGGGGTGTGGGCGTAATCCACAAAGACGAACCTGCCCGAATTGCCGGGCACCTTTTCCAGACGCCCCGGCACAAACCCCACGGCTTCGATGCCGTCCCTGATGGTCTGCACCGGAAGATTCAGCAGAAGGCCGACACCGGCCGCGCAGAGGATATTTTCGATATTATGTATTCCCACCAGGGGGGATTTAAAATCAAAAGGGCCCGAGGGCGTCTCAATGCGTCCGGACACCCCTTCAAGGCCGGATGTGGTCCGGCCGGGCCGGACCATGCATTCGGGGCCGCGGCCGACGGAAAGGCAGGGGGTTTTGAGGGTGCTGAAAAGCTCTTTTCCCCGGGCATTGCCGCAGTTGACCACCGCCCGGGTTCGATCCTTTTTGGGGCCGGAAGTCAGGATTTCGGTAAAAAGTCGTTTTTTGCAGTCCCAGTACGTATTCATGTCTTCATGATAATCCAGGTGATCCCGGGTCAGGTTGGTAAATACCCCCACATCAATCCGGCACTCATGGATGCGAAACAGGTCCAGCGCGTGTGATGACACCTCCATGACCACATGGGTCACCCCCGCCTGTTTCATTTCCGCCAGGATTCTCTGTAAATCCAGGGATTCCGGGGTGGTCATGGGATTGTCGAACGTTCGGCCGGCAAAGCGGTAATTTATCGTCCCGATGACCCCGGTGTTGAAACCGGCGCGATTAAGTATGCTTTCCAGTAAAAACGCGGTGGTGGTTTTGCCGTTGGTTCCGGTGATCCCGGCCAGAAACATTTTTTCAGACGGTTGATGGTAAAATCGGGCGGCAATCTCGGCGAGCGCTTTTCGGGTATTTTCAACTTCAATCCAAACGACATCGAGCGCGGCCGGCCGGTCTTCAAGCCCTTTGCGGGTCGCGTGGCCGGATATTTCCGGAACCGGCAGCGCAACGGACTTCTGCGCCACCACCGCCGCCGCGCCGCGGGACAACGCTTCCGGTATAAAGTCATGGCCGTCGGCCTTACGTCCTGTCATTGCCACAAAAAGTCCTCCCGGCTTGACATCCTGTGCCCGGTAATGGATTGAATTCACGTTACATCTTGAAAGATCCGCACCGGCCGCATCCATCTTGCGGCCGGAACGATCCGGACGGAGCATCTTTGTCCGGATCAAAGATGTTCCCCGCAGAAGATCAGACAGATTCATCCTTTGGTTCCATGGCGCCTCGGCCCGTTTGACAGATTGAGTTGGCCGGTTTTATCCGGAATCTCCATGGGGGCGGAAATTTTTTCAACATCCCTGCTGCCGGCCTGCAGCAGGGATGGGCGGTTTGCAAGGCCGCGGGCAGGGATGTTTAAATAGTTCAGTGTTTCTTGCGCGATTTTCCTGAAAGCCGGCGCAGCCACCACACCGCCGTAATTTGCCCGTTGAGGTTCATCCACGACCACCAGAATGGCGAGCTCGGGGTTTTCGACGGGAGCGAACCCCACAAATGATGCTATGAATTTCTTTTCGGCGTATTTCCCCTGAGCGTCTATTTTCTGGGCGGTCCCGGTCTTGCCGGCCACGGAAAATTGTTCCAGGGCCGCCTGGGTCCCGGTCCCGCCCTGGGTAACGACGGCCGCCATCATTTTTTTCACGGCCCTGGAAGTGGATGGCGAGACGGCTTGTTTGATTTTTTTCGGGCCGTAGGCCCTGATCAGCCGCCCGTTCCTGTCCACCACCGCCTGAACGATGTAAGGTTTCATGAGGACCCCGTCGTTGGCAATGGCGGAAACGGCGCTGATCAGCTGGATGGCCGAAACGGAAATTCCCTGGCCGAACGCAATGGCTCCGGCGTCGATTTTCGACCATCTTTTGTAATGGGACAATCTGCCTGCGGTTTCCCCGGGGCAGTCGATTCCGCTCTTTTCGCCGAAGCCGAAATTTCGCAGGGCCTGGTACAGGTTCAGGGGGCCGATGGCTTCACTGACTTTAATCGCGCCGATATTGCTCGAGTATTTGATGATTTGCTGCAAGGAGAGCCACCCGTGCGGTTTGGTGTCGTGCACCGTGTTGGCCCCGATCTGATAGGCGCCGTTTTCGCCGAAAAAGATCTGGTCGGCAGAAATGTTGCCGAATTCCAGGGCGGCTGCGGCCGTAAAAACCTTCATGGTGGATCCCGGCTCGAAAGGATCGGTGATGGCCCGGTTGCGCCAGCGCTTTTTGCTGAAATCCTGGTATACGTTGGGATTAAAAAACGGGTAATGGGCCAGCGCCAGAATCGCGCCGGTTCTTGGCGCCATGACAATCGCAATCCCCGTTTGCCCTGAAAATTGAGTGACGGCCTCCTTGAGCGCGTTTTCGGCGATGTACTGGATGGTCTTGTCCACGGTCATGATCAGGTGAAAGCCGCTGTTGTCCGGCATGAGCTCTGCCGGGGTGGTAAATTTTTTCCCCCGGGCATCTTTCAGTATGGTGACTTCATCCCTGGAACCGGCAAGATAGTCGTTGTATTCAAATTCAAGCCCTTCCAGGCCATGCCCGTCAATGCCGGAAAACCCCAGCACCTGGGCCGCCAGGGTTTTGTTGGGGTAGAATCGGCTTTTTTCCGGGACAAAGTCGATGCCTTCCAGCCGGAGGTCCCTGACGATTTTTTCCTCCCGGGGTGTAATCTGCCGCTTGATCCAGGCAAACGAGCGCTGCGAAGTCAGTCTGCGGTAAAGCGTCTTGTTCTCAATATCCAGCGCGGCCGTCAGGGCCCGGGCTGTTTTCCAGGGCTCCTTGATCCGGGACGGAAAAGCACCGATGGAGGTCATCTGGATACTTACGGCCAGTTCGTTATGTTTGGCATCGTAGATGATTCCGCGTTTTCCCTCGTTGACCTGTGACTTTTCAACCTGCCGGGTCACCTTTTCAGACAACCAGGATCTTTGAAATATTTGCAGATAGGCGGCTTTGGTCCCGAGGACGGCAAAAAAGAGGCAGAACAGGATCCCGACGATAAGCGACCGTTTTTTCGAATCTATTTTAGGGGTTTTTTTCATGGCAGCATGATCATCTGTTCCGGATTCGGCATGGTCAGGCCGAGTTTTTCCCTGGCGATTTTTGCGATCCGTTCCGGCGACTTGAGCCGGGCCAGCTCAACTTTCAGATTGTTCTGATTTGTGATGAGCTGCTGATACGTGTCCGCGGCCTGCGATATTTCATAGCCGACCTTGACAAATTGCACCCGGGACCAGGTGTAAACCAGCAGTTGCCCGATAAAAATGGACATAAAAATAATCCAGATGCCCCCCTGGTTCCTTTTGCGGGCGTTTTTTTCCTCCGGCGGCTTCATATTTTTTCCATCGCTCTGAGCCTGGCGCTTCTTGCCATGGGGTTGGATGCGATTTCCGCTTCCGTGGGCTTTTGAACTTTACGTGTCAGAACACGGATCACGGGCTTTTTGTTGCAAACACAGGGCAGGGAGGGCGGACAGCTGCACCCCTTTTCAAGCGCCTTAAATTTTTGCTTTACGATGCGATCTTCAAGGGAATGAAAGGACAGTGCGCATAATCGAGCTTCAGGGTTTAATAATGCCGGGACATTTTCCATGAACGCCTCCAGCCTTTCCAGCTCGCTGTTCACTGCAATTCTCAACGCCATAAACACGCGCGTGGCCGGATGAATCTTCCGGCGGCCCGAAACCCTTCCGGGCGCCGCAGCGCAAACAATCCCGGCCAGCTGCTTGCTTGATGTGACAGGTTTCTGTTTTCTGGCGGTTATAATCTTTCTGGAAATACTCCTTGCCCTTGGCTCTTCCCCGTATTTTTTAAAAATGGCTGCGAGATCCGCTTCACCCATCCGGTTGACGATATGGGCGGCCGTCGTATCGTCCCGGGTGTCCATCCGCATATCCAGCGGTTCGTCCCGGCTGAAGCTGAACCCCCGGCCGCTGGATTCAAAGTGATGCAATGAAATCCCCAGATCCAGCAGGACGCCGTCCACCCCGGAAATGCGCAGGCCGGATAGAATTTCCGGAAGATTGACAAAGTTATCATGAAAAAGACGGACACCCTGTTTAAAATCCTTCAGAACGGTGGCGGCATTTTTGACGGCATCCATGTCCTGGTCGATACCGATGAGCACACCGCCGGGAGCAATTTTTTCACAAATTTCCCGGGCATGACCCGAACCGCCCAGGGTACAGTCCACATAAATTTTTCCAGGCCGGCAATTAAGATGTTCCATCACTTCGCGGGGCATCACCGGAATATGTCTGTATGTGGTCATATCGCCTTCCATATAAAGTTTTTGGACTGCGTTATCAGTCGCCCCCCTTCGACAACGTACAGACCGTACGCCTTACTCAGGGAGGCTCCTTCTATCCTTGCCAAAAACATTATCTGAAAGTCTATTTAATCAGAGCGCTAGCTTGGCAATTTCGTTGCCAACATCCTCCCTCTGCATATCCTCTTCCAGCTTGATTGCTTCGGCTTCGTATTTTTCCATGGCCCAGATTTCAAAGTGCGAGATGGATCCGACAATGGCGATTTCCTTTTCGAGCCCGGCGTATTGCCTCAGGGTCGGCGGAATCAGAATCCGTCCCTGCCGGTCGCAGTTGCACTCGGCTGCGCCGCCGATAAAAATCCGCCGGAAGCGGCGCATGGCTTCACTGGTTTCGGCCAGCGCCAGTATCCTGGATTCCTTTTTGGACCACTCGTCGAAGGTGTAGGCAAACAGGGCGCGGTCCATCCGGGTAATCATGAGCCCATCGCCACCCCCGTTTCGGATAACGTCCCGGAACCGGGTGGGCATGATGATTCTTCCCTTCGGGTCTATGGTATGATAAGACGTTTGACGAAACACGGAGCGCATCCCCCATATACATCCACTTAACAACCACTTTACTCCACCATGGGGGCATAAAAATACATTTTGGCGCCGGTGTCAAGGAAAAAATAAAATTTTTTGTTTTTTTTAAAATATTTTAAAAGGTTAATTGAAGTGCAACCGCAAGCGAGACCCCCGCGGTTTGCCGCGGGGGAGCTTCAGGAGGGAGGCTTTCAGCAATCAGGAGTAATACCGGACCTGGTCGCCCAGGGTGGGGCTGCCGCCCCCGGGGGTCTGGACATTGAGCAGACTCGGGTCGTGGGTGATCTGGGCGTCGTCTTCCATTTCCACCTCTTTGGCGACCACCGAGCCGGTAACTTGGGCATTATCCTTAATTTCCACTTTTGACGAGCTGGGGGCATAAAAGCCGCCGTTTACGATGGCATTGTCTTTGATCTTGAGGTCTTTGTTTCTGCACAGGTAGAGCACGAAATTCTGGGCCGCGCCGTTTTTGTTGATTTCGGAATTATCTTCGATTTTCACATCGTCATTGGCGTAGACGGTCAAAGACGAGTTGGCCAGGATGATGATTTTGGCATTGTTTTCCATTTTGAATTCATCATTCACATTGATGGTCACATTGCCCGAGATTGTAACGGTGTCATTATTATTAAGCGTCACATCGTCGTAATTGTAGGTCCCTGCGGACAAGGTGGTCGATGAAGTTAAATCGCTGGTGTAGCTGCCCGCGGGAAAAGTGGGCGCGGTCAGCGTCATGCCCGCATTGGCGGTCTGCGTGCCGGTGACCACCGCATCGTCTTGGATATCGATTTTGCTGCTGGCAGCGTTGGTGCCCACGTCGCCGGTAATACGGGCGTCATCCTCGAGTTTGATTTTGCTGTCGCCGAAGGAACCGTATTTAAAGGGGCTGTCCTGGGTTCTTGCCAAGCGGGAGGTTATTCTTACCCGGGCCTCCAGGGACAACCCTGCGATGCCGGTTGCGTGCACAAACACGTTGTCCGGGTCGCTGGCCGTGTCCACCTCGATCAGAAATTTGCCGTTGGTGGCGCTGGCGCTGTCGAAGGTGAAGGTCTGGTTGTGAAGTTGATTGATATTGGTGGTCTGGCTGTTTTCAATATCGGTTTTTACCAGGGGCACGGCATAGCGACCGCCGGCTTCGGCCAGATAATAGGCGCGGTCCTGATGCATGGCCCCGAGCTGGCCATAGGTGGAAGTCGTGGTCAGAGAGACCAGCCCGGCCCCTATGGCGGCGGCAGCCACCATGGAGACGATGATCGTTATCAGGATGGCGCCCTGCTGATTTTTCAGGTTCATGGTCATAGTCCTCCTAAAGGTTTCTCGGCATGACACGTGTCGTAAAAGTGGATACCACGCCTTCGGCTCCTGTGATATTCAAGGCTATTTGGATGATTTTGGTGGAACCTGCCCACGACGAGCCTTTGGCGCTGGAAAAAGAATTATAATAGCCCAGATCGAAGCTGTTTACATTGTCGATTAATATGTCGGCCCCCAGATACAGCGGAGCATTGGCGGTGCCGGACCAGGATAAGGTTGCCGAAACTTCCGAGCCGCTCTTGTAGGAGGTAAAAGTTATGGCTGTGGCGCTGCCGGAGCTCACCGTTTTAATCATGTTGAGCTCCTTGGTCAAACGCGTCAATGCCACCTGCCCCTTCTGGGTCGTTTCCGCATTTTTTTTGGCGAAAATGTATCCTTTCGCAAGGATGCTGAAGCCGAAACTGACCAAGGCCGCCAGGATGCCGACAATAATTAGGGAGACAATGACTTCAATCAGCGTGAAACCGTCCTGGGAGTCTATGGCTGTATCGTGGCGCATGGTTAGCCCTGTACGAATAAAGTGGTCACAATTTCACCGGTCGCGCTGTCTTTGATGGTCACCTTGAGCAGATTTTGAGGATCGCCGCCGGATATGGCCGTGTCATTGTAACTGACGAATTTGATGAAAAGGTTCTCAACGACCTGATACGCTCCATAAGAGTTGTTTTGGGAAGAACCTTCAGCGCCGATGCTGGTTTTCAACCCGGCCAGATCCGCAGGGGACTGTTCGTAGGCTTCGGTGATGTTTTCGACAACCTGCTTCAGTCCCATGGCCGAAGACAGGCGCTGAATGGGTTTCGAACTGTCGGTCAAGGCTTTACCGAGATAGGGAATGATCAGGGTGCTCAGAATCGACCCGATGATGATGGTGATGATGATTTCCAAAAGCGTAAATCCCTGCTCGTTTTGAATATGTTGGCGTGTCCTTTTCATGGGATAAAACCGGTGTTGGGCGTAATGGTAATGGTTTTCGATCCTCCCGCAGCGGTGACGGTCAGGCTGCGGGCGCCGCTCTGGATCGAAGCGGCCGGCCCATCGGTGTACGGCGTCCCCCAGGAATCAAACGAGACAATGCCGGTGCTGATGCTGATTCCCGCAGGAAGGGTTACAACCGTCGAGCCCTCTCCGGGCAGTCGCGCGGTGTCGGAGGTGTTCCCGTTTTTAAACAGGCTGTAGGAGGTCGCCGAAAAATTGATTCCCCAGACGACATTGGAATTAAACGCCTGCAACTGGGCGTACCGCAGCCGGGTCCTGACCAGATCTGTTTGAGAAGTCAGTTCGGAATTCGTGGAACTGTATCTGGCCACCGCGACCGCTGAGATGATGCCCATGACCAGCAGCACCGCGATGATTTCCAACAGGGTAAAACCCCGTTGATTTCTTAATAGGGGTTTCATGATTTTTCAGAATATAAAATTCAGTGGTAATGATCAAGTAAAATCTAATCCTTGACGGTTTTGTAAAAAGTCCAACTTCTTTTTTAATTCGCTGCCCGGGCATTTTTCCTGTGCGCTAACTTTCTTCTGCCCGCGGCGGCAAAACCGATGAGGCCGACACCCAGGAGAAAGATGGTGGCCGGTTCCGGCACCGGGTTGTTGGCGTGTTCATACAGGACATCGTTGGCGCATTCCGGCCCGAACCCGATGAGGAAGTCCTTGCCCTGCAGGTCCAGATAGTGACTGAACCCGGCATAATCGACCGTTCCGCCGCCGCTGGTGGTGAAATTTGTAAAAGTATAGGTCCCCGAAGGGGTCAGGCCCCTGGTATTCAAAGCGACGGGGTGATCGTTCCGGTAGTTGGAGCCGCTGGGCCATTGATAGGCATAATCGTTGGATAACAGGTACATGCTGTCGTTGACGCCTTTTTCAGCCGAGAAAGATTCGCTGCCGAAACTGTAGATCGTCTGGTCCGGCGTCAGCACATAATCCCAGAAGTTGTCGCCGGTCTTGTTGAGCACGTTGATGAAGAGGTCTCCGGCCTTGCTGAATTGATTCGATGTGGTATAATTGATGCTTACCCCGGTTAAATTTCCGCTGGGGTCAATCTGGGCCTGGCCGCCTGAAATTCTGGGCGCGCCGATGTATTCGTTGGAATTATCGTTATTGGCCGCATCGCTGGAAGGCCATGTAGGCCAGAAATAAGCGGTGTCCCCGAAAGCGATTGGTGTGGCGCCGGCAGGGTTCGTCAATAACAGTATGCAAGAAGCTGCGAGTAATATGGCGATTCGTTTTTTCATTTTATCCCCCTTTTGTTGTGTTATATACGGTAAGAGCAAGGGGCGTGCCAGGCGGGGGAAATGAAAGGGAAAGCGGTTTTATAAATAATATATTAATAGATAACAGATAGTTAAAATATATACCGTCATTAAGGACCGGGCAAATAAACAGGAAAATCGACCCGCGGCGTTGTGATTGAAACGGTTAAAACGTAATTTGAATTACAATTCTGTGCACCATACTGTGAACCGATAACCGTGAACCGTTATCTTTCACGTAACCGTTCACGGTTTACAGTTACCGGTTCACGGTTTAAAAAACAGAAATTAGATGATAAATATACGGTCTCATAATTGTCTTTACTTTTTGTCATGCCGGACCCCGACCCGGCATCCAGAAAAAACTGGACTCCGGAGCCTGCCCCGGACCCCGATCCGGGGTCAAGCCCGGAGTGACGGGATTTAGGAAATATGGAAGTCAATATCCAAAATGCTTCAATCGTTGCATAGTTCACTGAAAAAACTGTGAACTGTGAACCGATAACCCTGAACCGTTATCTTTTCGCCAGACCGTCAATGTTGATCTATTTTCAACTGAAAAATTATGTTATAGGGTATGGCATAACAGGGACTCATGGAGGTTCCGGGCTCTAATTCTGAAGTTCAAAGGGGTGGCTGAATGAGAGATTTTGATACCAAAGCGGCAATTATCAAGTTGCTGGACGGCACAACCATTAAAGGAAAAGTGAACTTAAAATCCAATACCCGCCTGTCGGATCTTATCAATGATCCTTCGACCCAGTTTGTGGTCTTGTTTGATATTTCGTTTCGGGAGGAATTGGGCAAAGTTGTGATTATCAATAAAAATCAGATCGTATGGCTCACACCCTGCGATGTGTAGTCTGCGGGACGTTGCAAGCTGATGCAAATTTTACTGGTCAACCCGCCTTCCGAGGCACCCAGTCCGGTCATGCCTTTGGGCCTGGCTTATCTTGCCGCAGCGCTGGATGCAGCCGGTATCGGGGTGACGGTGGTGGACGCCTGGGCGGAAGGGTTGACCCTTGAAGCGCTGGCCGAAAAAGTTGCGCGGCGGCCCCCGGACTTTACGGCCGTCACCATGACGTCACCTGCCTATGCTTCCGCCATGCGCACGATTGACCGGATTCGTTCCTGCTCGACGGCTCCCATCATTGTGGGGGGGCCGCATCCGTCAGCCTTGCCCGAGCAGTGTCTGCAGGATAATCCCAACATTGATTTCGTGGTCATCGGCGAAGGCGAGGCAACGCTGCTTGAACTGGTGACGGCGCTGGCCGGGGGTGAGGATCTGAAATCCATCCGGGGGATTGCCTATCGTCATCAGGGGAAAATGCTGAGGACCGGCCCCCGGGAGCGGGTTGAAAACCTGGACCGCCTCCCGTTTCCGGCATATCACCTGTTTCCCCTTAACAGATACCGGACCCACCCGCCTTACGGGAAAAAGAATCCCTATCTGACCCTGGTCACCAGCCGGGGCTGTCCTTATCGCTGTGCATATTGCGCCAAATCCGTTTTCGGCCCCGCCTTCCGCGCCATGTCCCCCGCAAGGGTGGTGGCCCAGATCCGGCACATGATCGACGCATATCACGTTAAAGAGATTCATTTTTATGATGACGATTTTACCCTGGACATGAAGCGGGCTGAACAGATCTGCGACCTGCTGATGCGCGCTGGCGTTGATATATCCTGGTCATGCACCACCCGGGTCGACCTGGTGGATGAAAACCTGTTGAGGAAGATGAAAGCCTCCGGGTGCTGGCTGATTTCCTACGGCGTTGAGAGCGCCGACCCGGATATTTTAAAAAACATAAGGAAAGGCTATACGCTCGATAAGGTCCTGGGTGCGTTCGATCTGACCCGGCGCATGGGAATCCGTACGGTCGCCTATCTCATGGCGGGTTTGCCCGGGGAAACACCAGCAACCCTGAAGCAGACGATCCGGTTTTCCAAAAAGCTGGATCCTGATTTTGTTTCCTGGGGGATTACGGCCCTCTATCCCGGCAGCTCGCTCTACGAAGAGGCGTCCAGGGGGAAACTCGGGCAGATGGATCTGCGCTATACCTATCAAGACCGATCCTGGCATGCGTCCGGATCCCCTTACGGGGACGGTTATGCCATCATCTGTCCGGGGGCCTTATCCCGGGATGAACTTAAAAAATATGTGCGACGGGCCAACATCGATTTTTATCTGCGGCCCTCCTATCTGATAGGATTCATATGCAAAATCCGGTCTTTTTATGAATGGGTCCACTTTGCCAGAGGCGGCCTGAAATTTCTTTTTTGGGTTATGAAAACCCGGGTCTCCAACGGGTGAGGGAATTTAGCTTCGACGGATGCAGAAAAGATATGTAAAGCCTGAATGAATATCATTGCCAGAACATATTTTTGGATTTACATCCGGGTGCATTACGGGTTTCATATGAAAAACCGGATATACCCCTTGCGGGTTGTCCGAAATATAGTGAAAGCCCGATGGTATCGATTCACCGGCCGGCGGCGTTTTGTGCTGCGGGGCATTGATTTCGCGGTAACCTATGCCTGCAATTTCAAATGCGAGCACTGCTATGCGGCAAAATTGATGGACAGAGACCGGCAGTTGATGACCATCGGGGATTACCGCCGGGTTTGTCAGCAGGCCATGGAGCTGGGCTGCCTTTGTTTTTCACTGCAGGGGGGGGAAGTTTTTCTGCGCAAAGACTGGCGGGAGGTCATCGGGGCATTTCAGCCCGAATACAATCACATCCTGCTGACCACCAACGGATCGCTCATAACCGAAGACAGGGTGAAAGAGTTAAAGCGCCTCGGACTGGACACCCTGTATTTCAGCGTCGACAGCGGAATCGCCCAAGAGCACGATGCATTCAGAAAACACCCGGGGAGTTTTCAAAAAATATTAACCGCCGTTGAGCATTGTAAAAAACATAAAATCAAGGTTGTATTTAACACCTGCGTCACCAAACAAAATCTTTATTCCCCCGGATTTAAAAAGCTGCTGGACTATACGCATGAAAACCGTATTCTGGTGGAGACCATCTTTGCCAGATGCCTGGGGAATTTCGACGGCCGGCATGAGGTGATGTTGAATGAGGCGGATGCGGCCTATTACTATCAGTTGAGAAAAAAATACCCTTTTGTTGTCCGGGATCTGGACAACAATTACGGCCAGTGGGGCTGCCCCACGGTAAAGGAAGTATTATACATCACCGCATACGGCGATGTCTGCCCGTGTCCCTATTCACACATTTCCCTGGGCAATATCCAGCATGAACCATTAAAAGTCATTCGGGAGCGCGGCTTGAAAAGCAGATGGTATGATCACTATCATGCCGAATGTCTCACCGCCATGGACGATGACTTTATGAAGCTCTACTACCCGCCCGTTGAGCAGAAATCCCTGATTACCCTTGAGGAACTTGAGAAATTGTGAACATCTTATTCTTAAATCCCCCCTTTGTCGGCCGTTTCTCCCGGACCTCCAGAAGCCCGGCAGTCGCCAAGGGCGGCACCCTGTATTATCCGATCTGGCTGGCCTACGCCGCCGGGGTCGCCGAAGCGGCCGGCCATTCAGTTCGACTGGTCGATGCGCCGGCCGAAGGGTTAAAGGTGCCGGATATTTTTGAGAAGCTGGAAGGTTTTATCCCGCATCTGGTGGTCACGGACACCAGCACGCCAAGCATTTACAATGACGTCAAAGTCACCGAAGCATTCAAAAGAAAATATCCAGAGGCATATTGTACGCTGGTGGGCACGCATCCTTCCGCACTGGCCGAGGAAACCTTACATTTGAGCGAGTCCATCGACGCGGTGGCCATGGCCGAATATGACTATACGATCCGGGATCTTGCCTGTGCGCTGGAAACCCGCAAACCCTTAGAGGGGGTCTTAGGGCTGGTTTTCAGGAAGCAGGGTCGGATGGTGCGCAACCCCGTGCGTGACAAAATAGAAAATCTGGATCATCTGCCCTTTGTTGCGGCCGTGTATAAAAAACA
>JAUYIZ010000091.1 GCA_030688615.1 Desulfobacterales bacterium
GGTACCGCAGAGAAGTTTCCGAGGGAACCAAAGGGCCAATAGTATATGAGTTCACTCGCCGAAGGATCATTTTGGCAGCTTCAGGCCTTCCTCAAAGGGAAGTAACTTTGTTGATTCGGCGCACAGTTGTTGGCCCCGTAACGTACAGCTATTTTATCAGTAATGCATCAACCTACACCAAATTTAGAATACTTATTTGGCTTAGCGGTATGCGTTGGGCTATTGAACAGTGTTTTGAGGAAACCAAAACAGAATTGGGTATGGCCCATTATGAGGTAAGAAAATATATGGGGTGGCACCATCATATACTAACCTGCATGCTTGCACATTTCTTTCTCTGGCACCTGAAAATCAGGTTGGGAAAAAAAAGCGCCATCTATTACGCTGTCGCAGCTTAGGGTTTTGATCAAATTACTACTACCAATGCAAAAACATACTTTAGACACACTGCTCGAAAAGATTGCCTGGGTGCAAAATAAAAACCAGCGCGCCTATCTTTCTCATCGAAAGAGAAGGTTACGTAAATTGTCAATTAGCATTAAATAACGTTGTAGGGCTATTTAATTTTTAGTTTCCGTGATAATCCCTGTTAAACAAAGGCTTTGATGCAACACATAGGCTTCGATCAAAACACAACCCCGGGTTATTTCCAGAAATAGTGACTTTTTCACCTCCATCGAGCACGAAGGCATGATGATGTCGCTTCGCTTCTGCTAATTTGATAATTTTGATTGAGCAGAAGGCGAATACCTTATTCTGACTACTGGATTCTTTTCCGCACTAATTTCGGTATAACCGGTTGACTCTGACCTGGCACTGAGGACCAAGTTTTCAAGAAGCGAATAAATAGCAAAATAAGTTGTAAAGCCAAGTAAATTATTGGCGTGGGTGGGGGAATTTTCTCAATGATAGCCTGTTTTATCGTTAAAACTTACCGATAGCGGTTGAGGTTATGATGCTTTTTATGATACGAAAACAGTCTTAACAGGTTCGGAATCGATCGAAAATTTCATCGGCGAAATTTTCATCGGGTTGTCATTCCGGCCAAACCTTCAGGTTCGTATGTCAAGGAAACAGCCATGCACGAAATTACTGCGGCAGCGATAACGCCGGCCGATTTTAGCCGAATCCGGTGTATCCGGGGATTCGAGACCATCCAAAGGGACTACCCCGCCTATCTCACGGACGAATCCAAGTTCATGTCCCATGAGGCGGGTTATCTTTTTTTCCCTGAAAATGAAGCCGAGCTGTCCGCCATCCTGCAGGAGATGGGAAAAAGCCGGACGGCCGTGACCATTTCTGCGGCCAGGACCGGCCTGGTGGGCGGATGCGTCCCTTCAGACGGTGCGATCGTCTCCCTGGAGCGTTTCAACAGCATACGGGGCATTCACTATGATTGCTCCGCCCGGGAATGGCGCCTCTGGGTCGAATGCAACGTTTTGCTGCGGGATTTGAACCGCAAAGCAATCGCCAAAAGTTTTCCGGAATTTGAAAAGGGCGCCGACCGGACCGTCAAGGCATCCTATGGAAAATACAGAAATGATCCCAGGACCTATTTTTATCCGCCCGATCCCACCGAAACCAGCGCATCCCTGGGGGGCACGGTGGCCACCAATGCCTCCGGCGCCCGATCCTATCGATACAACGCCACCCGCAACTGGGTCCGGCGCATCCGGGTCATGCTGGCAAACGGTGAAGTCCTGGATATTCCCAGGGGAAAGGTTTTTGCCTCCTTTGAGGGCGATTTTACCGTTTATGATTCCAAGGGCAATGAACGGGTCATCAACATCCCAGACTACACCATGCCGAAAACCAAATGCACATCCGGACTCTTTTCGGCGCCCAACATGGACCTGATTGATCTTTTCATCGGCTCGGAAGGCATCCTCGGGATCATCACCATGATTGAGGTGGCCCTGCTGGAAAAACAGGATAAAATCTCAATTGTTCAATTTCTCAACTCCGATCAAACGGCGCTCGATTTTGTCATCAAACTCAGGGAGGATAAACGCATCCGTCCGGATTTCATTGAATTCTATTCCTGCCGGGCCCTGGATCTTCTGCGCTCACGGCAGCTAATCGATGCCAAAAGCGTGGGCATGCCCTTGATTCCCCCGGGGCCGGTATGTGCCGTATTTTTTGAACTGTCGTTCGATCCGGACGATGCGCAACCGGATTTCAGCGCCCTGGAAACGGTTGCCGGTCAATGCGGCGCTTTGATCGAAAATTCCTGGGCCGGATACGAACCCCGCGAGATGGAAAGGTTCAAGGTGTTCCGTCACATTCTGCCCGAAGCCATCAACGGGATCATCGCCGAGCGGAAAAAAGAAATCCCTCAGCTGCACAAACTGGGCACCGATCTTGCCGTACCCAATCCTCAGCTGCAGACCATATGGGATTTCTATGAGGACTCACTGGAGTCCGCCGGCCTGGAATGGGTGGCGTTCGGGCACATCGGCAACAATCATATCCATATCAACATCCTGCCCAGATCCCTGGAAGAGCTTCAAAAGGGTCTGGCGTTATATGAGGACTTTGCCCGCAAAGCCGTGTTTCTCGGCGGGGCTGTTTCTGCCGAGCACGGCATCGGAAAAATCAAAAAAAAGTTTTTGCGCCTGATGTACTCGGACGATCTGCTGGAACAGATCAAGCGTGTAAAGGCCGCGCTGGATCCAGGCTTTATGCTCAACCCGGGTAATATGATTGATGTCTAAGGATTAAAAAATGAAGATTATTGTCTGTGTCAAGCAGGTGCCCGAGATTACCGACGTGAAGGTGAATCCGGAGACAGGAACGCTCATTCGGGAAGGGGTTGCATCCATTCTGAATCCATTTTGCGAATATGCGCTTGATTTTGCCGTACAGTTGAAGAAAAAACATGCCGGCATCCGGATTACCGCCATCTCCATGGGACCTTCCCAGGCAAAGACAGCGCTCATGAGGTGCCTGGAGCTGGGGGCGGATGAAGCTTTCCTGGCTTCGGACTTCAAATTTGCCGGCGCCGACACCTGGGCCACGGCCAGGACACTGGCCGCAACCATCCGGGCCGTGGCAAGCGACTATGATCTGATCCTGGTGGGCAAGCAGGCCATCGACGGGGACACGGCCCAGGTGGGACCGGAACTGGCTGAAATTCTATCCATCCCCCAGGTCATGTACGGCGTGCAGATCCGGCTCGCTGAAAACCTGAAACGGGTGCAGGTCAAAAGGGAAACCGAACACGGCTACGAAGTGGTGCAGATGAGACTGCCGGGCATTGTGTCGGCCGGCAAGGGGAGTTTAATCCGCAGGATGCCCTCCGTAAAGGATATCCTGGACGCCCGGCGCAAAAAGCTTCACCGGGTGGAAGCATCGGCCCTGGACCTGCCCGATGAGGAACTGGGTCTTCAAGGCTCACCCACCCAGGTGGTCAAAGTCTTTGCCCCCGAAGCCAAAACCGGCGGCAAAATGATCGACGGCGCGGATGCCGACGCGGCGGCAGAGGAGATATTGGCTTTTCTATCGGGAAAAAATATATTTAGTGCCCATCCATAAATGAGATAGTTTTTGCAAGATCAAGGCGGGCGAGAATTTCAACCGGAGGAATACATTGAGTATTTTGAGGATTGAAATTCGAAGCCCAACGCAGATATTGCGGAAAATAGCCATTTATGGATGGGCACTATTTAGGAAACAGAAATATGCTGATCAGAGATAAAAAAAAGTGCAACGGCTGCAAAATTTGTGAAACGGCCTGCCCCTTCGGAGCGATCCATGTGATCGACCAGATCGCTGAAATAAACGACAGCTGCACGCTTTGCGGCGCGTGCGTCAGTATTTGTCCGACCGATGCCCTGTTGATTGAAAGGAAAAAGCCTTCATTGGAAGAACTGGCCGGGTATTCCGGCATTTTTGTCTGGAGCGAATGCGAGGTGCAAAACCGGCAGCTTGTTCCCAAAAAAGTGGTCTACGAGCTTCTTTGCCAGGCCAGGGAACTTGCCGGCAAGCTGAATCAACCGGTTGCGGTGGTCGCACTGGGCGACGACCGGCTCTCAAACCTGGACCCTTTGATCGGCCATGGCGCCGATCGGGTGCTTTGCTGTAAGCATGCCCTGTTGAAAACCTATGCCACCGATAGTTTCACCAATGTCATTGCGGCGGTCATCGCCAAGGAAAAGCCTTCCGTTTTTCTGTTCGGCGCCACACCCAACGGCAGGGACCTGGCCCCCAGAATCGCCGCTCGTTTGCATCTGGGACTCACAGCCGACTGCACCGGTCTTGATATCGATTCCCAGGGGCAGCTGGTTCAGACCCGCCCGGCATTCGGCGGCAATATCATGGCCTCTATCATCTCGCCCTATACCCGCCCGCAGATGGCCACGGTCAGGCCCAACGTCTTTTCCATGCGGCCGCCGGACATGTCCCGGACCGGTAAGGTTGAAAATGTCCCGGTCACCCTTTCCCGGGCCGGGATCCGAACGAAAATCGTGGAAGAAATAAATCTTGGCGGCGAAATCCCGGCCAGGATCGAAGATGCCCGAATTATCGTTTCGGCCGGCCGCGGGTGCCGCAACCAGGAAAACCTGGGACTTGTCCGGCAGCTGGCCGCTGAACTCGGCGGGGCCATGGCCGGTTCCAGGGCCATTGTGGAGCTGGACTGGATTCCCCACACCCTGCAGGTGGGCCAGTCCGGCACCACGGTCGGGCCCGAGCTTTATATCGCGGTGGGTATCAGCGGCGCGGTTCAGCACCTGGTGGGAATGAGCGCTTCCAAGACGATCATCGCCATCAACTGCGATCCGGATGCGCCCATTTTCAAGGTCGCCGACCTGGGGATCGTGGGCGATGCCCTCGAAATTTTACCGAAACTGATCCGGAAGGTCAGGGAAGCCAAAAAACCAAATGCTACCGGCTGAAGATCAGACCGTAGAAATCCCTGCTTTTCGACAATTTCAGCGAGTTATGTTACCAGGCACGTCCAGCTTTTCCAAGAAAATTGAACCGCTGTTGCGGTTCAGATTTCAGACCGTTGCTATTTAGTGTCCATCCATAAATGGCTATTTTCCGCAATCTCTGCGTTGGGCTGTGAATTTCAATCCTCAAAATACTCAATGTATTCCTCCGGTTGAAATTCTCGCCCGCCTTGATCTTGCAAAAACTATCTCATTTATGGATGGACACTATTTAAATATTTTGCGGTACTTCCCGTAACCATCCTTTTCCAGATCCGCCACGGGAACAAACCGCAGGGCGGCTGAATTGATGCAGTAGCGCAGGCCTGTGGGTTCGGGGCCGTCGTCGAATACATGCCCCAGATGAGAATCCGCACGTTTGCTCCTTACCTCGATGCGAACCGTGAAAAAACTGATGTCCTTTTTTTCCACGATGTTATCCGGTTCCAGCGGGCGTGTAAAACTCGGCCAGCCGGTTCCGGATTCAAACTTGTCTGTGGAACTGAAAAGCGGCTCTCCCGAAATTATATCTACATAAAGACCCGGTTTGTGGTTATCCCAGTATGCATTGCGAAAGGAGGGTTCGGTGCCGTTTTTCCGGGTGACCTCATATTGCATGGGTGTCAACCGCCTTTGCAGTTCGGTATCGGGCGGGAGGGTGTACCCGCCTCCGGTTTTCATACCCGCCGCCGGATTGGGGTCCATTTTCTCTTTCATGGCAGCTGAAGCCATGGCGCTTTTTTTCATATCATTGTCCATGTTTGGCTCTATTTCAGTTCCTTTGTCCGCCCAGATTTTTTTAAGAAACTGGTCCCGTCCGGAACGCGAGCGGTACCAGTGGTAGCGGATCGGGTTTTTTCTGTAATAATTCTGGTGATAATCCTCGGCCGGATAAAAGGGGCCCAGGGCAAGGATTTCGGTCACAATTGGTTTGTTGAAGCGGCCCGAGGCGGCAATCCTTTGTTTGGAGTTTTCAGCCAGGTTCTTTTCAGTGCTGTCGGCGTAAAAAATGGCGCTGCGATACTGAGGCCCCTTATCCACAAACTGGCCGGTAGGATCTGTGGGGTCAATGTGGCGCCAGAGCACTTCCAGAAGTTTTTCGTAGCTGATTCGGGATGGCTCGTAAATCACTTTTACGGATTCGATGTGCCCGGTTTTTCCGCTGGACACCTGCTCATAGGTTGGATTTATTTCATCCCCGCCGGTGTAGCCGGAGATGGCCTCAACGACGCCGTCAATCTTCTCAAAATCCGATTCGGTGCACCAGAAGCAGCCGCCGGCAAAGACAGCCGATTGGTTTTTTTGAGGCGGATTGCCCACCTGTTTTTCCATTTTGCTCCCCCTGCTGCCGACCGTGTCATATCCGGCAAGCGTTATTACCAAAAGAAGTATCGCTATCGATGCATTTTTCATAAGGTACCTCCATATTTGTGGGTGTCAATTAAGATGAATTCGTAAAAAGTCGAATTCATAAAGTTTTAAGTGTTAAGTTTTAAGATTTAAGTTGTTAGAATAGACTTATTAATCAGATACTTAAAACGTAAAACGTAAATCTTAACACGTCTCGTAAAAGGTCTTTTTAGG
>JAUYIZ010000101.1 GCA_030688615.1 Desulfobacterales bacterium
AATAAGTGAGAGACTTTTGCACTTGCGGAAGAACGATTGGAGCAAAACAAGCGATTTTCTGCTCGACGTACCATTGATGCGTCCTTGCTGCAGGGAATATTGGTTTGCGGTGAATTGAGAACAGCCTTGGTAAATGATGGAGCGATATTCATGATTTTTGAGGGCTTAACAGGATCACCGGAGTTGATAGAGGCACTCAAGCGAGGTTAGCTGCCTGAGCTTTGCCGTTTACCCCCCCGATGATTCGTGTTTCCATCCATTTAACCTTTTTTTGACCTATCGCAGGATTTCAAATAACTCAAGCGCTTCCATGAAAATCAGGAGGCGGGTTCAAGGAAAAAGGAAGGGCATTGCCGACCAGGGATGCCAGGTCGTCATCCGGGAGATCTTCGGGTTCTTGTCCGGAAGGGAGTTCGTGGATGAACACTGTAGTTTGGGGGCGGAGAGCCTTTGCGATGGTTTTTGCAGCGGTTGATCCAGCCTGGTCGCCGTCCATAAGGAGAAGAACAGCGGGCGCCCGAGCCAGCCAGGCGAGTTGGGTTTCGGTGGCGGTGGCGCCGAGGAGGGCAACGGCGCCGCAGATTCCTGCCTGGGTAAGTCGCATTGCGGCCCAAGGACACTCCACGAGGACGATTCCGCAATGTCTGGCGGCAAGAGCACGGTGGGCGTTATAAAGCAGCTTGCCCTTTGGGAAGTGGGAGGGGAAGCGCCACTTTCCCCACCGGGAGATGGCATCGGGGTTAAGACGCCGGCCGCAGTAGCCGAGGGGATGGCCCTTCATGTCATGGAGACGCACGGCGACGGTTCCCTGAAGGAAGGCGCTCTTGGGGTCAGGCAGCCCGGCCTCGAAACGGGATGCGGTCCTGATGGAGATGCCCTTGTTGTCCTGGAGGAAAGGGGTCCGGGGATTGAGTGGGATTCGGCGCCTAAAGGGCCGAAACGAGGTCGTAGTGGTGGCGCCATGAAGCTGTGAACCGTCCCCAAAGGACATGGGCGCGGGTGTGGCAGTGATCATTCGCCGGAGGATGAGGGCTGCCGATGCCTTGGAGCATTTTTCGATGCTGCAGATCAGGTCCGGGATGTCGCCGCCTCCGCAGGCAGTAAAGCAGTTCCATATGCCGCGGGCAAGATGAGCCCTGAAGGCGGTAGGGTTGTCGCCGCCGTGCAGGGGGCATGGCCCGACCAAATAGTCGCCATAGTGTTTGAGGTGGCCGCACAGGTTGTAGGCTTCAAGCACCTGGCCGATGCCCACCTGCTTTTTGAGGTCTTTAAGGAGACTTGTGCTCATGCTGTCTACTCCGGTCAAAGGGGATGAAGCCTAAGGGGCAGTTGTCGTAATCGTTTCCCGTTTCCGTTTCCCGGAGGGTCTATAGGGGTTGCGGGAAAGGAAACGGTGGTATTGCATTGAGCATTGGTGAGGCTGTAGCCGTTTGGACCATGGATGACGGCGCCCTGATCCTTGAGGGTGGCGAGGGTTTCACAAAGAGTGGCGGTTCGCATGCGGCAGAGCTTTCGCAACTGCTGGACGGAGACAGGCCCTTTGAGCCCGGCCATGGCCTGGATGACTCGATGGCAGGGATCTACCTGGGCCGTATCCGTCACGGCAGACATGGTCGTGGGCTGTTGAGCGGCTTTGACCGCCAGGGCTAAAGCCGAGCCGGTTGCGCAAAGCTCGATGGGGATATTGTTCCGGGAAGGGGCTGCCCGGTGCTCGACGGACAGCAAAAGGTGGGCGTCGTTGCGGCGCAGGTAGAGATTTGAGTCGCCCCAGCCGTGCAGGTCGCTTGAGCCGCGCAGCGTCTGGCCGGGGCGCTTTGCGCCTGAGCCTTTGCGGACGTGGTGGACAAGGAGCACTGCGACATGAAGCTCGCGTTGGAGCTGGCGCAGGTAGCCAAGCAGAGGGGCCACTTCTTTACTGGCGTTTTCGTCGCTTCGGTGCAACCGGATGAAAGGATCAAGGATAAGCAGTGCGGGATTGATCCGTGCTACGGTTTGACGCAGTTGCTCTCGATCCTGGGGCAGGTCGAGCAAAAGCCGTGGGGCGGTGATGACGTAGATGGGAAGTGCATCGAGACGGGTGTGGGCGGCGGCGCAAATGCCCTCGAGCCTTTTTCGGACCGCTGAAAGTGCATCCTCGGCGGGAAAAAGAAGCACCGGAGCGGTGCGAAAGACCCGGAAGCAGCGCAGGCAGGCGGCGCCCGATGCTACGCTGACGGCCATGTCCAGGGCCAGGAAGGTCTTGCAGCACTTGGGCTCTCCTCCGAGAATGCCCACGGCCTGATCAGCCCAAAGCCCTTCGATGAGCCATTCGGGCTTCCCGGTGGAATCGGCAAGATCGCATGCGCGTTTTACGGGTAAGCCGTTCATGGTTTTCTCCTTTTTGCCGCTTTGGCAGCAGCCTGCATGTCGAAGGTCTCGAAGAAAAGCTTCTCGTCGATCTGATCGACCTCGCGGTGCACGGCCTCAGCGAGCAGCTCGTTTGCCATGTTCATCAAGAGGCGCAGGTTGCCTGCGGCATGCTCGCAGAGGGCGGTTTGGACTTCCGGAGTCATCAATCTCGGATTGCCGGCCTTATCCAGCAGATGTGTCAGGCAGTCGAGGAGCTGCCGGGGAGTGGCCGACTCGGTGCGAAGCCGGGTGCGGATGCGGCTTGCCATGGGCAAAAGGTCCGGGTGATGGAGCCGGTCGGTCAGACGGCTGTCGCCGGCAAGGACCACCGTAAGGATTGACCGTGAGTCCAGGTTGGTGCTGGAAAGCAGGCGCAGCTCGCTGAGCACGGCGGTTTTCATCTCCTGGGCTTCGTCGACGATCAAAACCGGCCGGTAAAGGGATGCCTCGATGTGGGCCTGCCATTTGTCCCGAAGGGCTTTGGCCCCGGTCCAGCGGTTATGAGGCGCAAGGGCCACCTGGAACAGATGCCCCATCTCACGGTAGAAGTCCGCCACCGAAGCCTGGGGGCGGGTGAGCACCCCGACCAAGACATCCCTCAAATCGCCGAGTCGCTCGGTCAGAATCCTGAGGGCTGCGCTTTTTCCGCATCCCGGCTCGCCGCTGATCATGGCAAAGCCGCCTTCACCTGCCTGATTTTGCATCCGAAAGCAGAAGCTTTCGACGGCCGGAGCGACGAACAGGGCAGAGACGGGGACGTCGGGTAAGAAAGGATTGAACTTGAGCGAGTAGAGGGCAAGCAGTTTCTTATTCATCCTTGTCCTCCTTTCTTATTTCGTCCTTGGGGAGGTAAGCCGGCGGAAGACCCGTGGCGGCATACTCAGCGATGAGCTTTCTTAAAAGCGGCGCCATGCCGCCGGAATCGGCGGCGGGTTTCCCGGCCTCGATGAGGGGCTCTTTTCTCCTTCGCCGTCCGTCTGCATTCTTGTGCTTGTCTTGTGGATAAAGCCGGCAGATTGCCTGTCCGTTTTGCGGGTCGGCGAGATAGACTCTGGAAAGGTCCCACATGCATATCGAAGCGTTACGCGCTTTAGATGCCGGTAGCGCGAAGGAAGTTCGAAACGGATGCCTTCGAGGCTTATGGTCCCGTCGCTTTGGCGCTGGGTGCGCAAGACCTGAGCCGTAAAAGCCTCGCGCAGCTTCCGGCTTTCAGGGCAGGCCCGGCCCAGGTTCTTTACGGTCAAAAACCGCGAAAGCGGCGGCTCGCCGATCTCCGAGTGAACTTCGCGGTTGTATTCCCGATCGACCCAGGCTAAGGTTGCCTCGTTTAGTTGGGCCAGGGTCAGGTCCTTGCACCCTTCGAGCATCGCCAGAAGGCGGCCTTCCACTTGCCCCCAAAAGCACTCCTGCTTCCCGTTGACTTGCGGACTATATGGTAGGGTCTTTTCATGAACGATGCCCAGGCGGGCAAGCCCCTGGACGGTCTCCGCTGCGGTCATGGCCGAGCCGTTGTCGCTCATAAGCCCGCGAGGAAGGTCGTACTTCTCAAAGCCCTGCATAAGCCCATGAATGAGGTTTTCCGCCGTCTCGGAAAGATACCACTGGGCGTGAGCGCACAGCCTGGAGCAATCATCGAGGACGCCCAGCAGCTCAACGCCTCTCCATTGCCCGTCGGGCAGCAGCGCCTTTAGCGAGCCGTGATGAAAGTCGCAATGCCAAAGGGCGTTTACGTATTGACTCTCATAGGATCGGATCTCGAAGTCTTCGAAGCGCTGCTCTGCCAGCAATTCTCGGTGAAGCAGTGAAATAACAGTGATGACCCAATTTGTGAGTTCAGAAGTCATTTTTAACAGAGAGAATGAGAAAGAAGTGACAGAGTAGTGACAGAGTAGTAGGCAGACATTGGAGGAACATGGGTAGATTTGGTCGAAAAAGCGGAGTTTCACTGGAAAAAAGGCGCAGAGATGCAGTTACGATGGGCCATCTTGAGAGAGGAGAGGCAAATAGCAAGAAAAACAGGGAGGTAGCTCTAAGGGGCTCTAATCATAGGCGACTCAAAGATATAGTCTAACAGATGGTAAAGATCTCTGAACAGGATTATCCTCAAGGTACAGCGCAACTGGTTCCAGTATTCTTTGCGGGAAGAAAACTTTCCTCTGCACCTTTGGTAAGAGAGGTCACAGAGCTCAAGAATCTGGTGGACATAAAAGGCAAGAAGATTAAGGACAAAAAAGTTCATGGAAAGATATTGACTGCCATGCCCATAATTATGTTCGATGTGGTAGCCTTGATTTTTTAAGGTGTTGAAGGTCTCATTTTCGATCTTCCAGCGGGCACGGCCTGCCTTAACCAACATAACGATATTATTTTGATCAATGGCAATGTCTGTAACCCAGCTGTTGCGGTAGGTCACCTTTTCCCCGTCCACGATACGATATTGGAAGAAATTGACCTGAGAAGCATTCTTTGCACCGTTAAGTGGAACATCGCTAACCCATTCATACCTGTGATATCTTCCTTTTTTATCGATTATTTCAAGATGCTCTGTCCCACCCATGTTGGTGAATTCTTCGACCCACTCAAAGAGAATCTTGTGGTCCGATGGCTTTGCCACAAGGATAAAGGACATGTCATTGCCTTTAAGTGCATCGACAAAAGGCTGCTTTGAGTAAAGATCATCGGCAGTTATAATGATGGGTAATTTAGGATGCGCCTTGCGAATCTTTGCAATGGTCCTTTTTCCTGCATTGGTCTCACAGTCCTGCTTATCAGTGCCATCGCTGTTTTGGATCGGCTCCGGGAAAAAAGGCAGTACCTGGCGGGAACCAGGATGGACAATAACTGCTTGAAGAATCTGGTGATGGTAGCGAATGTTCCCTTTGGCTGGTTCTTTTTTCAAACAGCGTGGGCAACTAACTTTATCGGAAGAAAAATACTCGGAACCATCCAATGCCACAAGATACTTTCCATTGAGAAGTTGATATTGGGAAAGCTGCCGCCCCCGCTGCAACTCATGCAGGAAGGCTGGGAATATGCCGCTTAACTCTTCTGTGGGAATACTATCGGTGACATCCCGCATTTGAGTTTCTTTCGGAATAGATCCGACATTAAAGACAGTAGTAAGGTTGTTACAGTGAGCGCCTTCCTGCAATCTTTTCTGAAAACTGAGAATGGAAGGGTCCTGAAAAAACATCATGGCAAATCCGCTCATCAAGACATCGTGCAGGCAATGGTCGATCTTTCCAGCCTGACGCGGATCTTCGATCTGTCGGAAGCTTTGAGCCATTATAGCTCTTAATGCAGTAAAACTGAGATGCCTTTTAATATGCACCAGACTCTTCCCATAATGAATAGCATTTCTTAACCTATTGAAATGTATACAATATTTAAAAGGAAAAATCTAGTTTTATTTTTAGCGTTTTTATTAAATGATATTATATAGTTACGACGCTCTTGGGTAGTTTTCATCAATTTTTTCTTTGCGAAAAATATCTTTTTGATTCCGCCAAATGCACCATTATCATTGCCAAAAAACTTTCACCGAGAATTGCTGGCCGGGGCGGCTTAGTAAACGAGCGGCGCCTCCAGGGGCAGCAGTTTGATCTCGATTCTCCGGTTTTTCTGGCGGCCTTCCTCCGCATCGTTGCAGGCCACCGGATGATAGAGGCCGAATCCCACTGCCGAAAGCCTCTCTGGATCCATCTGGGCCTT
>JAUYIZ010000102.1 GCA_030688615.1 Desulfobacterales bacterium
GGTACATATAGATTGCGTCCTCCATGCCGATTCTAATGCAGTCCACTCCCACCGTGATGGCCTCTAATATCAAGGGCAGCCAACCACGACCTCCTATCGTAGCACCGATGACACTGCCCTCCGGCAGAAGATTCATAAGTGACATAAGATATATTCTGTCCCATGAGCCCGTGCCGGTAGGACCGGAAAATTCGAATCCATGATAGCCACTTATCAGGTTCATGATACATGGCCCCTTTAAGGTGCCATCTCTCAACAGCCAGTCTTTGACGTGCCTGATGCTGTTATAATTATGAATTTGAAACTCAGGCTGTATACCGTTTTCCTGTAAATAGGTTACAAGGTCTTTTAACATCTGTTCGTTCATCTGGTAACCCCGTTGATAAGGCGCGATAACCATTGTATGAATATAGCGACGTCCACGTTTTTGCCCTGCTTCCAGGAGAGGTTCAACCAAAAACTTGCCCATATCCGCCCCTGTCTTGGCACCCCCCCCATGACTGCTATGGGAAAATAACATGCCTGGACATTCATCCAGCACCCTATCCAAAGCCTCGAGGATCGTCTTCCTGTCGGTGTCCACCACCCCTTCCGCATCTCGTATGTGAACATGCCAAACAGACGCCCCTTCTTTGTATGATGATACGACATGGCGGACTAATTCATCGGGGGTATACGGTTGATTGGGATTTTGACTACGTTTGATAAAAGCTCCTGTCGGCGCCACATTGATGACCAGCTTCTTGTCCATAGCAGGATCTATCGGATCTTGATCTATGGGACAGGTAAATTTGAAAAAATATTCGCGCCGCTCTTTTGTAACCATTTTTCCCTCCTTTTTTCTAAAGATTAGGTCATTTATTAGCTGCCTTGGCATTTGCACCAAACCGGATGCAACTGTCGGCAATAGAAAACCCGGTGCATAAAAGGCGAAACAGGCTGGTTTTAGGCATCTTCTTTAGGATCAAATAGTTTTTTCATTCGGATCGAAAAATCCGACCGTTTAATGTAAACTTGTCGGTTTTTTTTTTGCTTTGCAAGCTGTTCGATTATCTTTAAGGCCGGCTGCCTGGTATCCACGTATTCGCATGGCTTGATTCCGACCGGTAGGGAATCGACGGCAGCGTCACCTGCGAAGAAGCGCAGAATTAGTTCTTCGTCGGATATAGTTACACCAAATTTTTGCCGAATTTCGTGAAGTGAAGGTTCCGGAGTCTCAAATTCGGACCACTTTTTTGCATCGGATCGGCTTAGGATCTTATCCCTGATGTCCGGATCCATGACTTTCGGCGCATCGTTACCCCAGTATCCTAATGCGTATTGGATTATTTGGTCTGGGACCTCTTTGTATCTCTCACCAGTGATGACATTGATGGCTGCTTGTGTGCCGACAAATTGGGAAAGGGGCGTGACCATAATGGGGTAGCCAAAATCCCTGCGTACGTGAATCGCCTCTTCCAGCGCAGCGTCCATCTTTTGTTCCATCCCCACGAGTTTAAGCTGGTGGCGCATGTTGGAGATCATGCCGCCTGGGACTTGATGGAGGTATTGAGAATGGTCATATTCAGGTGGCCTGCCGATGGGTAGACCTTCTCTTTTGGCAACAGCTGTCAGATGTTTTTCAACCGCTTCAAGGGGCTCCAAATCCACCATAGGGGTGTAACCCAAAAGGCGGAGGTTCTTTGCGATGTTGAAGACTGATGGTTGGGAGGCGCCGTTAGCCAGTGGCGGTACGGCCGTATGCAGTATTTTCATCCCGAGTTTGACACCTTCGAGGTAGCACAGGGGCGCCTGACCGGTGTTGCAGTGCGCATGAAACTCGACGGGGATATCCCCGGCGTTTTGTAAAACGATGGGTATCAGCGTTTGCACCCGTTCTGTCGTCAAAAGACCGCCGACATCTTTGAAACAAATACGCCATGGCTTGATGGCTGCGGCTTCCTTGGTTTTTTGTTCGTAGTATTCGTCCGTATGGCGGGGTGAAACCGAGAAAATAACATTCAACACCAGATCCATGCCAAATTCCTTAAGGTCGTCCAGCTCATTAAAGTCACTGAAGTCGTTCCAGGGGTCGGACGTCCGGTTTAACGTAATGCCATAAGAAGCGAACCGCTCGATGATGAGTTTCCTAATACATCGCGGTACCTTTTCAAAGGAACCGCTGCTGGATCCGTGCCAGCGCAGGCGAGTTTTCCTGAAACGCTTGGCGCCTTCACGGAGCCATTCCCAGGGGTTCTCTTTGAGGTCGCGGACACGCTTTTTAAAGGCCCCGACAAAAAACTCAAGGGACTCAAAACCGGCCTGGTCCAGCTGTTCCGCAGCGGGCAGCATGGCACCGATTTTCATGTTCAGGGCCCAAAGGCTCTGGTTGCCGTCACGTAGTGTTGTATCAATAAATCTAATCTCGCTATTGCTCATTTCGATTCCAATGAAAACGTATTCTTCCGGTTAAAATTTTCGCCTTCCTTGAACTCCAACAAAATTTGACATTTTTCAAAGGTCTCTTGGCCTGATTTTTTTGAGTTGAACCCGGCTATGGCCAAAGTTGCAACTGCAGTCACATATAAAAGGATTAAAGTTTACTTTAATAACGGAGCAAAAATTTCCCTGGCGATCGCCATCTGCGCGGGCTGTTTTGAAAGGAATTCCTCGTTCTCCATACCCAAAAAATATTTTCCATCCGGCTGGCGCAGGGCTACAGGGTCAAGACCTTCCGTACCGACATCCACTCTCAGGCTTTGCCTGCCAAAAGCCTGGGTGAAAACAGTCTGTCCTTCGCGGGACAGCAACCAGTTTATATAAATCTTGGCGGCATTAGGGTGGGGAGCGCGGTTCATAATGGCTATGTTCCCGCTGCCTCCGGTTAGGTAAGTGCCTTCCTCAGGGATGTAAGATGCTATAGGAGATCCGGCCCGAATAAATTCCGTAGTCATGGATGACTGAGGGAAAAGGAGGATCGGATATTTTCCCCGGGCTACCCATTCAATCTGGAGTCGCTGGTTCCGTGTAAGGACAGGCTCCTGCTTTGCCAATTCCCGCCAGTAATCAAGATTCATGAGATGCCATCCGATGACGGCAAAACCCTTGGAGGCGGTCCCGGGAATAGTCGGGTCATTCATTACAATTTTTCCTTTCCACCGGGGCTCCAATAGATTCTTATATGACTTTAGTTCCTCCTGTTTTACCATATTGGTATTTATCAAAAGATTGGGTACGGGAAAACCTAGAAACATCAGCAGGGTGTGCGCCGGGTCGATCCAGCGGAGATTTCCCTGGTACCATAATTTAGTGTTGGTTACTTCAGGCAACACGAGGAGCTTATCTAACGGGTCAAGGGCTCCTGCGGGTTTTAGCTGAGTAGTGGCGGTAGTGGAGCCGCCCACAAATGCATCCACGACGTAAAGACCCGCATTCCGTTCGCTAAGCACCTTTCCCCCCGCCTGGCCACCCCGGAAAGATGAGACTTCCACATCGATTTGAAACTTCGCTTTAAAAACGCTTTCCATCGCTTTGCGCATTTTCCCCGGAGCAGTTGTGTATATGACTACCTTGCCTTCTTTTTTAGCGGCTTCCAGCGTCTTTTGCCATTCCGACTCCCATTGAGCTTCAGCCTTTTCATAACCCAATAACATGGCGGCGACAGAGACCGCCAGGATTACTGCTATGATGTGTTTTCCGAGTGGTTTATCCATGTGCTGATCCTCCTTGGCTAGATGAGTTGAGCCAACCGCTTTCCACCTCGCCCCTTGGTTGACTTTGTTATAATTAGGGATATCACGATAATGACCCAAATTGCAATATGGGGTATTGATCGACAACAAATTTTCTCGAAATCTTGGTGGTCCAACCAAACCCGGCACGTCTGATAGCATGGTGTTATGAAATAAAAATCCTAATATCTTGGGGCCTTATTTTCTGTGTTAATCCAACGAAACACAACCCAGGCAATAGTTGATTTTATCTCAATTATAACGCAAGAAGAAGACCGTGGATGGTCTTTTTGTAAAACTTAGAATAGGATACGCCAAAACCATAAAAACACTCGAATGGTCATACTCACGGCCATACCGAGTGTTTTTATGGGATTACCATTAACGAAACCAACTGATATAATTTGGTGATCCCAACGGGGTTCGAACCCGTGTTACCGGCGTGAGAGGCCGGCGTCCTAGACCACTAGACGATGGGACCGGTGGGTCAAAAAAGCAGAACTGGACGATATAAAAAGACGGGGGAAATGTCAAACCTTA
>JAUYIZ010000103.1 GCA_030688615.1 Desulfobacterales bacterium
GAATCCTCGCTGAAATCGCCGCGCGCCCTGGAGCCGTAAAGCACCATCTTGATCAAGCGATCACCGGTGATTTCCTGTACACTTTTTTTCAGATCAACGAGAATCTGTTCCATTTTGGGGGCCAAATTTTGGGGGTCTTGAATTTTAGCGTTTGGGGGTGGGTGGAGACGCGGAGCCATACTGCTATAATGCTTTCTTGTTAAGCTTGCTGTATGGTTTTTCGCTTCCGTTATTTTGCTTTTCCGGACAAGTATGAGTCGTCAGCCCCTCAAGGATAAGCTCTCTCAGAAGCTTTGGTCTGGGCTATGCTTCGTCGCCGAAGCATTCGCGCTTGCTCCCCTGTCTCCAAATATCCGCCCTGATTCATTCATCCTGAAAATCCACCGACGTCTCAAAAGAGGCCAATCGGAGCTTTCTGTTCAGTTCCCGGAAGGCCAATCTGGTCTGCTCAAGGTTCTTGACGGCATCGGCGTAAGATATTTCATTCTCCTCAACAATATCGCGACCTTCCTTATAGATCACTTTCTGGCAAGATGAAGATACCACCTGATTATGAAGTTCACCAATCTGTTCATTTAATGCCTTGCGCGTCTCTAATGCCTCGCTGAGATTAAGCGCTTCTCCGTTAAAATCAATCGAATGGTTGAAATTCGCCCGCTGGATGGCGCCGTTCAGCTTCCGCCGCTTGAGTTCTATCTTTCTGAGATCCTTGCGAGCGGAAGCCAAATCAAAGTCGGAGCTGGCACGATATTTCCCATCATCCTGGCTAAAGGAGAACCTGCTCCTGTTCTGCTTTGACTCCGGCAGGCAGTCTTTAAATGTTTTAATCCTGGCGTCGTACTCTGAACGCAGCTCCAGCGCCTCGTATAAATGCAGCGGCTTCTTTTTGTCTTCCATATTATGCGCTCCTTTCGGATATCGGATCGTGTTGATCTTTGATCAGCTCTTGCTCCTCGTCCCAGAATTTCTTATCCTCTTCATAAAACATGTCTTTGACCTTATCATAGTCCAACTCCACAATTCTACTCCGGATCAGTCTCTGGGAAAAATTGAAAACTGGCATATGAACAAAGCAGTGAAAAAGCTGGCTCAAATTACCATACCACTCCTTCCAGGTTGTCCAGGGGTGACCGCCATTCAGTTCGATGTCTTCCGGATCTCTGAGTCTCATCTTCGCGTTCGGCAATGGTATGGCAGGCGCCAAATCACAGCACCACTCGACCGCCCGTTCCAGGAAAAATGCCCACCAGGGGCCGGTCTGTAAATCAATAGACGCGGTCCTGTACAAGCTGTTTATGCCATAACTCCAAGTCTTCATTGGCTGTTTGTCTCAGGGAAACCTTTCAAGAACGGCCGAATATGTCATCCCCTGCGCCGGTGAGGCGTGGGTGGGATTCTGAATATTTGTTCTATAGATTCACCGGCAGCAACCTGGAGTCTGATGCAATGCAGTCGTAAATCGCCCTCAAATCGGACTTTGCAGGGTCGGCCCAGATTACCACGATTCGATCTCACGCTTCAGATCTGCGGCAGATATCGTCTCGCCTTTTTCAACAGATTCTCTTCCTTTCCTCACTTTGTCGATAACATAGAGGTCGTACATGATTGTATCTATGTCAGTCGCATCAGGTAGCTGTGCGATCGCTTTCAATGCTTCCTGCTTTAAAGTATTCATTCTCATTGCCTCCTCTATGGATTTCTGCAACTATTTTGGGGGTCTTCAAATTTAGCGTTTTGCGGGGGGCCAATCAAGTCTACTTTTTCTCATCCACATTATCATCAACTTTTTCACACTCCAAAACCTTTGCTATATGTTCCTTGAAAGCAGGTAAATTTTTCTTAAGTGTATCCCATACCGATTCCAGGTCGATTCCGAAATAATCATGAGCTAAAACATTTCTGAATCCCACTGCCTCTTTCCATTCAACTTCGCAATACCGATTCCTTACCTCTTCGGGAATATTTTTCACCGCCTCGCCAATAACCTCAAGGTTTCTTAATACCGCGTCAACAGCCATTTCGAAATTGCAAAACTCTTCATAAGATAGTCCTTCTGTGTACTTCTCTATCTTTACAATTGCGGTCTGAATATCTTCCAGAAAAAGAACGTACTGCCTTTCCTTATCGGACATATTCTACCTCTCGGAATATCTTGTCCCTTAATCCGGGTTTTACAGCTTCCTTTATTACCAGATCAACTTCCAATCCAATTAGCTCTCCCAGGTAATTTTTCATCCTCATATAATTGAAAAAATCCTTATGTCCCCTCTCAAAGGTAACCAGGATGTCAATGTCGCTCAAATCTGTTTCCTCTCCCTTGACAAAGGAACCGAATATACCCACATCCACCACATGGAATCTTTCTCTCAAGAAATCTCTCTGCGCCTCTAATATCTTCTTTACCTCATTGATATTCATAAATCATTCTCCTTCATAAAATGATTTTTGGGGTCTTGCAATTTAGCGTTTTGCGGGAAAACCAAGTGCTGAGGACTGAGTGCATAGTGCTGCGGGATCAATAAACTTCGTCGTGTCCGCCAATATCGATCAGAAGGATTTCGGTCTTGCTTACAAACTTGAAGATTACCCGGCAGTCAAAGCTAACGCTGAATGCCTATAACCCTTCAAGCTTGCCCGTCAATTTATGAGTTCTCAAGCGTGGATGAAAAGGATCTTTCCCAAACATCTCCACAGTGTCCCAAAAGCTGTCCTTGAGTTCAGCATCGTTCTTTACCTTCTTTCGGTAAGCCCGCTTGACTTCGCCGCGGGCATACTCATCCCGTGCCTCCGTAACAGTTTGTGCAAGCCGTTCTCGCCGTTCGTCTGTTAACCGACGTTTGACAATTTCGATAATCGATTCTTTTTGCTCTTCAGGAAAAGATTCTATAATTTCCAAAGCTTCATCGAAAGTCACCGTTTTCATAAAGTTTCTCCTCTCTTTTCGCTACTGGTATTTATATGAGAATACAGGTTTCAGGTTCCCCCATCACCCTGCCCTCTCCCCCTCGGGGGAGAAGGTTGGGGTGAGGGGGCTTCTGACTACTGGCTCCTGTATTCTCATGCTTTGTTGTGCCCCACGGGCATGGGGGTTATTTTCGTTTCAACCCACAAATCGCCGAATTTTTCGGTCAAATTCCCTATGCCAAAACTTTTTTCATTTTTTTTATTTTTTGCTGGCGTCGCCGTTTTCTTTCCTCGTTGGTTCGGGTGTCCAGGGGGTGGCTGTGAAAGGCATAGCTCCGCCGGGTGGGTTACATTTAAAAAATGCGACCTATCTTACTTTAATCATTATGTAAATTGTTAAAACCTATCGGTTAGGCCCTTCGTTTAATGCCGCCAATATTTCCTTGGAGGAAGGGTTGCCGGTTTCCTCCTGTTGTATTTCCAGGGTCAGTTCCTGGATCTGTCTTTTGATTTCCTCGTATTCGAACATTTTCCGTTTTAAAAAATTAAAGGTTAAAGCCGCCTTTTCCTCAAACCCCTTTGGGGTCAGATTGTAAATGTATCGCATCTTATTGTTTTCGCTTTGAAATCTCTTTATTTTAATAAAGCCTTTCCTGCCGAGTTCTGCGATGCAGTAGTTGGTCAGACCGAGACTGATGCCCATTTTCCGGGCAATCTGACGCTGGGTAAGGGTCTCGTCCCTGCCCAGGAGTTTTAGGAGTTTATAGTGAACCTCTTTCTGGAAATCAGTGTTCATGATGCGAACTATATAAATTGCGCGGGTTTGGATGTCAAAAAAAAATTCTGCTTGATCGGGTTGGTCTGGCGCGGAGGGATTTTATTCCAGGACGCGGTTTTTTCTTTCCGCAGCCGGGCATTGGAGCTGGGGAACCTGTTCGTAGCCTTCGTACTTGAGAGAGCTGCGGAGGCGTTTGAGCAAATCGGAGCGGGAGAGGTTCCCCCATCTGCCGGCAGAGGATGTCCGTGTTGCTGGTGCTGCCGTCGGTAAAGTGCAAGTCGCTGATGATGACAAGCATGGCATTATCTTTTTCTTAATTTCAGGCTTTTTTTTAATTTATCCCATCTTTCCGGGTCTTCGGAATTTTTTGTATTTTTAATGTACTCGATAAAAAATGACAGAAAGATTGCCATGAAAAAAGCAACGATGACGGAAAGAAGGCAGATCTGACTGCGTTTGGGTTTAACCCGTTTATCAAGATCCGGGATGATGGGCGGGTCGAGGATATGAAAGCTGTAGGGATTCTGAGCCTGAGCAAAGGTTTCTTTTTCGATTTCCTTGGCCAGGAGGGCATATATTTTTTCTTTCAGGAGAACATCGGATGTTCGATCTGCTTTTGCAGGAATTTCTGATTCTCTCTGGCATCCAGCAGGGTTGCAGCCCTCAGGGACTCACTGAGCTCATCAAGATAATAATCGACCATCTTTTTGGCCATGGCAGGATCTTTAAAATCACACTTTACCGTAAGGACTCCTTTTTTTTTATCCGCATTAATAGACACCAGTCCAGTCAGGGTCCTGATGGTATCCTGAAGAGTGGGTGGCGCCTTAAAACCAGCAGACCATTTCTTGTTCACCGCATCCCAACCCTCTTCATAAATGGCAGGAAGTATTTCATCCCTATGTTTTTCATACACTCTTCTGGATAATACCCGGCTGTTCAGCAGCGTTTCAAACTTTTCAAGAGAACCGCCACCACCCAGGCCGAGCATGTCACCGGCGAGTCCACCCAGGCCACCCAGAGCGGAAAGCGCACCCGGGATGGCTGTTTTTTCCTCGGTGCGGGGGATGATGGTGGCTTCGGAGCGGTAGATGTTGTCCAGGCTCAGGGCATAGAGCACAGAGAAAATACCCGCGAGAAAGACGATGCCGACGATGAGGAATTTGTGCTTGAGAAGGACGATGAGAAGGTCGAGAAGGTTTATTTCGTCTTCCGTGCCGGGGTAATCGCCGGGGTACGGAACGAAATAGCCCGGGGGGTACCCTTGAGGATCGTTGGGGGTATCCGCGGGCTGAGCGGTTTTTTTGTCTGAGTTTTTCATTTTAAAAGATAGATTTAAGTTTTAAGATTTAAGGATTTGATTAGGCCATGCAACATTGAGGAGATGTTTTTGAGTTCATCGAATAGGGATATCATTTGCATCCAAGGTAAGCGCAAACCTTTTCCCTAACCATATCGAAGGCTTTGCTGTTAAGACTTCCGTAATGCCTTACAATACTCGATCCACTCAGAGTAAAAAGCTTATCGGTGCGGACCCAGCTCTGGCGAGGCAAAGCACCAGTACTCATTGAAGTGTTGTCAATAGCCTCCGCGCATTCAGCTGTGGGTACCGAAGTCACAGCAGCGCATATAAAATCTCCGTACAGGTCCTGATAAGTCATGACCAGGACGGGCCGCCTCTTTTCGGATTTAACATCCGAATATGGAAAAGGTAAACCTACTATGTCTCCGGGGCTACAGATCATTCCAGACATCATCTTCTTTGTTTTCCCAAATACGTTTCATGACCGACATCTGAACCTTTTTCAGTTCCTCAACACCGGCATCCCTCTGGGAATGGATTTTCTCGATGAACTCGAGCACCTCTTTTGCCAATGGCTCTGGGAGAGCTCTGGCCTTTTCACAAATTTTATCTGCTACGTTCATATTTCACCTCGGTTTTTTATCTCTCGCAGAGTTCGCTGAGGCTATGAGAAATAGTGTTTATGGTGTTAGGTTTGATTGAACCGCCCGCTGCGCAAACAAAGTGCTGAGTACTGAGTGCTGAGTGCTGAGTAAAAACCAGGAAAACAAGGGCTGAGTAAAAGATTAAAAAATTGAACCGCCCGCTGCGCTCAAGACGCTAAGGACGCTAAGATTAATAAGGGATAGATTTAAGTTTTAAGATTTAAGTTTTAAGGGATAACAGATAACAAAAAAAAGATACCAGATAAAAGATAAGTACGATAAAAGATTACAGATAAAAGATTTAAAATTTAAGGGATAAGACAACGTTGTCATCATAGTTAAATGAATCTGAGGAACTCATCGACGCTCATATTTGCATCCTTTATGAGATTCCTTAAAGTGCCCCGCTTTACATTCTTTCCCTTATGAACTGGCACTGAGAGGATCGCCTCATGTCCTTCTTTTTCCAGGATCACATGGCTACTTTTTCGGCGCGCCAGGTTCCAGCCTGCAAGTTGAAAAGTTTTGACTACCTTTTCACCTTTATAGTACCCGAGCCTACTCAACCTAAAGCGACCTCAACAATTTTTTCCGCTTCATCATGTATTCGGGCGCGCTTATTCAAAACATCGAGGCAACCAATAATGGCATCTTTGATGTTTTCAATTGCCTCTTCTTCAGTATCTCCTTGTGAATGGCAACCTGGCAGTGCAGGGCAACTTACATTGAAGCCGTCGTCCACAGGGTCAGGTCTTAAAATAACATTGAATATCATGACTTGTTAACCTCCAATATGCTAATAATTCCGGTTTGTCTGCTTGGATGCCAGGAATAAGACATAGACATAAGATTTAAGATATTATGGATCGGGTTATAAATAGATACTTTGTAAAAGGGTCATTTGGCACGTCTGTAAAATTTCATGGGTTCAGATATTGAATAGATCCATGCCGTCAGCGGCTCTGTTGCTTGTGCTGCCGTCTGTGAAATGCAGATCGCTGATTATTATTAGCATAAAAGATAGATTTAAGGGATAAGACATAGATTTACGTTTTAAGTTTTAAGATTTAAGGGGGTAAAGTGTAGCTCCGCCGGGTGAGTTACAGGGGGTAATTCATGTTAAGTTGTTTTAATTATTATGATAAATGTTTATAAACTGGATGCCGGGTCAAGCCCGGCATGACGTCGGTACTGGTTGCCGGGTCACGTCCGGCATGACGTAATTTTACGGGTTATGGGCGGCCTCCGTTTAATAAGGCTAATGTTTCTGCCGGGGGATTGTCCGGTTTGGCTTGTTGTATTTCCCGGGTCAGTTCCTGGATCTGGTTCTTGATTTCCTCGTATTCGGTTATTTTTCGTTTTAAAAAGCTTAAGGTTAATACGGCCTTTTCCTCAAGGCCATTGGGGGTCAGATTGTAAATGTACCTGAATTTGTTGTTGGCGTTTTGAAAACGTTTGATTTTGATGCAGCCTTTTGTGGCAAGCTCTGTAATGCAGTAGTTGGTCAGGCCGAGGCTGACGCCCATTTGTTGGGCGATCTGACGCTGGGTAAGGGTCTCGTCCCTGCTCAGGAGTTTGAGGAGTTTGTAGTGAACTTCTTTTTGGAAGTCGGTGTTCATAGGGTGAACCTTATAGGGGGTGCGGGTTTGGTTGTCAAGAAAAAATTTTGGTTTTTCTGGTTTATCTGGTTGTTTGGTCGAGGTCTGTCATAAGAGATGGAAGCAACAATTCAACATCTGCCTGAGATTTTACCTTCCTGACATTTATCCATTTGATACGCTTGAGAGCGGGTACATCGTTCCTCTTGTGCTCATAGAGTTCTTTTGCGACCTCCTGGGGAATCGTGATCTCGCCTACGATTTGCTGGAATAGCTTCATCCCTTTTATTCTTGAGAAAGCAATAATCGGGGTGGTGTCTGATACAATGAGGCCTCTCAACGTCTCAGCTCCAGGAGAGTCTCTACCCCTTTTAATTCCTCTTTTAATACACTTTCGTCATGGTCAAAAACTACGACACCCTCTGCGGCAAGATAATCAATGAAATCAAGCCGGTTCATGCCCGCAAGCTTTGCTGATTTACCCAACGACAGACGCTTGTTTTTGTAATACCGGACGGCCAAAGAACATCTCATATCCGATTCCAACCCCTTTGCTCCAATTTTAAGGGATGCCAGTATATCTACAGGAATATTAAAGGCTACTCTTTCTGTTCTCATATTTGCCTCCGTAATCTGGTTTGTTTGGTTGTCTGGTTGTTTGGTGCGGAAGGTTGAACCGTCCGCTGCGCTCAAGACGCAAAGAACGCTAAGATTAATAAGAGATAGTTTTAAGATTTAAGTTTTAAGGATTTTATTAGGCCGTGCAGCATTGAGGAGATGTTTTTCAGTTCATCGATCAGGTTCGTCATTTTTTTCTTTGCCAATTATAAAGCAGCTGTACC
>JAUYIZ010000173.1 GCA_030688615.1 Desulfobacterales bacterium
GACTTCCGGCAGTATCAGTTTGTTTTCCATAGGCCCTGTCAGGCCTAATTGCTTGACAACAAACAAAGCATTAGTTCCTGAAATTACAACATCGGCAAGATGCATTCCTGCTGCTTTTTCCGTGCGGAGCTTCTGTAACAAATTGGTGCCCCTGCCGGTGGTAACCTCGACATTTATTCCGAACTGATTTTTGAAAACAGGCGCCTGTTTTCTCACTGCAGGTGCTAGTAGAGAAACATAGACCGAAACAGTACCTTCTTTTCTTCCGGCTTCCAACGTCTTCTGCCATTCAGCCTCCCATCCCTGGGATGCGGGCGTCTGCATTTGAGCTTGAGCTGTTATGAAACCGGTTAACGTAGCAATGACAGAAACCGTCAAAATTATTGCGATGAAATATTTCCCCCACAATTTATTCATGTGCTGATCCTCCCTGGATAGATGTGAGAAAACCGGTTTCTCCCGACTTCTCAGATTGACGTTTGTTATCTCCGTTTACCGTCTGATTTCCCGACGGTGCCACAATATTATTTTAACCAAGCATAGCATAATAATAATTAATCAGGGACTACGACTTGACAACCCGGCAAAGGTTGGCCCGCACCTGATACTGCCCTGAAATAGGATCATAGGGGGGCTCCCCGCTGATAATGGAATTAATGTTAGAATTAAAGCAGCCGTGAAAGCTGTCTTTTTCTTCCGGATACCACCATTGAACCGGCACGCCGATAACCCTTGGGTCAAGTTGGGCGCAGAACCTGGCCTTCAGGCGGATACGCTTGCTGAAGCCGGGGGTTTCCAGGTATAACCAGTCCCCAGGGCCGATACTCAGTCTCTTGGCTGTCTCAGGATGAATCTCGCAGAGGGGATCCGGGATTCTTTTCCGCAGACTGGCAAGCTGGCGTCCTTCCGAATGCTGGTACTCGGCGGTTCGATAATGGGCCGTGATTAATGGGTACTGTGCCCACAGCTCATGTGTACTTTCGGGGCTGAGAGGTGGCTCCTCGTGTGCGGGTAGCGGGTCCTGGCCGACCTTGGCCAGGATACTGGAATAAAGCTCTATTTTACCGGACGGTGTGGCTAGACCTTGTTTTTCGTATTTTCGGTACTCGGCCGGAAAGCTTATCTTTCCTTTAGAGGCCAGATCCCGGTAGGTTATTCCCATACCTTTGACCCGGTAGTCCTCGAATTCCTCGATGGTTTTCCATGGCAGGTTTACACCCAGGCGGATGGCCAGCTCAAGAACGATCCTGCGGTCATCCCAACACTCACCTGGCGATTCAAGTATCTTCGGCGCTGCAAAGACAGCATTGAGCGATGACATGCTGGTGTCGGCTTCCAGCCAGTGGGCCGCCGGCAGCACAAGGTGGGCCAGCTCGGCGGTGGGTGTCATAAACATGTCCACCACCGTTAGAAACTCAAGGTTCCTAAGGCTTTGCCATACTCCCCGGCTGTTGGGCTCACTAACTACCATGTTGCTGCCGAAGATTACGACCCCCTTTATTTGGCCATCCCGCATGGCCTGTATGCAGCTGGGCGTATGGGACCGGCTGTATCCCAGAGCGACATTCCTTGTCCCGCATATCAGGGGAAATTCATCTGCCCCCAGGCGCTGTCTTTCTAACTCCACGGGAGGCCGTGATACCTTCTCAAAGACAGCCAGAGGAAGATAACCGCCGGTACTGGTAGGTGTCAGGTTACCTCCGGGAACATCAAGGTTGCCGGTCAGGGCGATCAGACTGGCCACAGCCCTGGACGCCCTGGTAGCATTGATATGTTGGGCGTTGACGCCAAGGAATAGGCGGCAGGATGCCGGTTTGATCGTCGCCCACATGCGGGCGGCTTTTCTGATTTGCTCCGGTGGGATCCAGATGCCTGGCCCCACCCTTTCCGGCGGATAATCCTGCAGCCGTTCCTTTAGTTCTGCAAATCCAACACACCACCTTGAGACCCAGTCCTGATTATAGAGGTTTTCGTCCGTGATGACATAAAGCATGGCCATAGCCAAGGCGCCATCGGCTCCCGGCCGGATTCTTAACCACAGATCAGCCATTTGGGCGGCCTCTGAGTAGCGCGGGTCAACAACGATGAGTTTGGCCCCGTTTTCTTTGGCCTTGACCATGTCCTGATAGGTCTTGGGTTGTGTGGCTGGTGGATTAGTGCCCCAAATGAGAATACAACGGCTGTTTAGCACGTCGGGCGTGGTTGATCCGCCGTAAGTCAGCTTTTCAGCCTGGCTCCCCGGACCGCTGCACAGGTGGCCCGGGCCGAAAAGGTTGGGGAATCCAAGCAGAGAAAACAGGCGGCGGCTAGTGGACGCTCTTTGCCGGCTGTACAGGGAGCCGGTGGCTGAAGCCATTGCCAGGGGGCCGTGAAGCTGGGTTATACGCTGAATTTGTTCGGCCATAACCGCCATGGCCCGGTCCCAGGAGATGGGCTCCCAATTACCCTTGCCTTCCTTGACCTTGAGCAGTGGCTGTCGCAAGCGGTCAGGGTGGTTTATTTTTTCCGGTACGGCCGCTGCCTTTATACAGTGGTATCTTTTCAGGCAAAGCCGGGGCGCGCTTTCAACTTCTACCAGACAGTTCTGGGAACATTCCTGACAGAAAGTCCGGCGTGGCGTTTCCATCATAATGTGTCTTTTCCCTTCCTCTTTTGATTTAAGCAACTTACCGGTTCTTTTCAGAATACCGCTTTATTCTTTTTAACAGTCTAAAGGGTTGGGTATCCTTCTTTCAAGCACAGGATAGACGAAAATGGCTTCCTCCGGACAAGACAGCTCGCATATCAGACAGGATTCGCAATCCTTCTGGTATGCAATAAACGGTTTGTCCGTTTCTTCACTCATTCTGAAGACATCCTGCGGGCAGGAATCCACGCAGATACCGCATCCGGTACACAATTTGACATTTATGCTTCTGATTCCCATTGTTTTATTCCTCCGGCGATTGACGCCAATAGCCTAACTCCTCTACGCGCTGCCAGAAAGGATGCAGGCGCTTTTCAGGCTTTGGTTTAAACTTATAGCGGTCTATGGGTATATCCTCGGTCCAGATTTTCATCTGCTGCTGTGAATCTTTCTTAACAAATATCCATTTGAGCCAGTTTAAATTGTCCGTATGCGGGAAATCTTCTCTAAGCGCGCCCTGTCGGCTCTCCTGCCGCGCCAGCGCATGTCTCAGATACATTTCGGCACACAATGCCATATTGCCCAGTTCATGCACCAGCCTTAAATAATGCGGGTCATATGCCCGCAGGTAAGGAATGACAGTGTCTCTGATCCGCTCCACTTCGCAAAGGGCATTTTTGAGAGCTTTCTCATTTCGAAGTATAGACACCGGATATGGATGGATGGCTTCCTGCAGGGCAATAAGCGCGTTTTCCGGATCAATGCCCATCTGTCTTTCAAGCGGCGCCAGCGCACGTTTTTTGAGCGATTCTACCCCGTTGGCATTGACATCAATTTGCGCGGTTTTTTCTGCCCATTTGGCGGCCGCTTTTCCGGCGATTACCCCGGAAACAGCCGCTCGATTCAAACTGCCGCCGCACTGAAAGTTGGCCACCGCCTCGCCGCAGGCAAAAAGTCCTTGCATATTTCTCGAAGAAAAATCTCTTTTCACAAAGACGCCGCCTCCGGGCCGGGGACCTTCAGGAGCGTATTCACATAACTTGATAAACTTTCTGTTCTTGATGAAACCGAGTTTTTCCCATCTTTTCGCAGCCAGCGGCACACTTTTGTATATGCTCTCAACCTGCTCTTGGTTAAAATGTCTTAAATCGAGCCAAACAGGCGGGGCGTTGCCTCTCTTTGCTTCCATTGCCATCAGCGGCGCATGGGATTCGGGCGAATTCAGCTTTGCCATTTCTGGATAATCCTTGGCATATTCCTCCATTTTATTGTTGCGCAGGATAGCCCCCTGACCCAGCATCAAACCATTACCGGGGCCGACTTCCAGCGTGGCGCCATATACATTGGACTTGCTAAGATCAAAGCCCATAAGTTCCACTCCCGCTCTGTATGCCATGGCCCATCCGTCGCCGGTGGTATTTCTGTGCCCGGGCTGTCTGGTCTTAAACAGCGTCCCGCCTGTGGCTAAAACGGTGCTCTTGGCTTTGAAAACAAGGAATTCTCCGGTCCTGCAGTTTATCCCAACTGCGCCTGCAACCCGGCCGTCATCGACGATGAGATCGGTTGCTGTCGTCCAATTGACCGATTTTACACCAATCTTCTTACCGTACCCGGTTAAGGCGTCCATCATGGGAATCCCACCGCCATCAAGATGGAGCGTGGATTTCTGACCCCGCTGGTACGTCGTTAAATAGCTCCCATCTGCTTTTTTGAGAAATTTAACTCCCCATTTTTCCAGATCTTTAAGAACATCAGGGCTGCGGGTGATAATTAATTCCTGGATGTCTTGATCCAAAAGATAGCTTAGTTCAGTGGCATAAAATTTCAGCAATTCGTCCGTATCATCTTCTTTTAATACGGTGCTGAAAACGCCACCGACAAGGGCGCTGGGGCCGGTTCTGCCGGAACGGGACTTTTCGACAATTATCACATCTTCAACACGTCCCGTTTCTTTAGCGGTAATGGCGGACGACCATCCGCCGATGCCGCCACCGATTACCAGGACATCACATTTGATGAAATTCGCCATGTTTTTCGTGCTATGTTTTTCAGTCATACGATCTCCTTTTTTAACTTCTGGATGATATCCTGTTCCAGGGCTTTCTTGTCCACCTTCTGCTGGTCTCCGACGGCAGGCAACCGTTCTATGATCTCGAGTCTTTCAGGCAGCTTGTACAGAGCAAATTTCTTATCTTTAAGAAAAGAAACCAATTCATCTAAAAAAAGTTCTTCCCCCTTTTTCAGGACTACATAAGCACAGCATTTTTGTCCCATAACCGGATCCGGCATGCCGACGATTGCACCCTCCACGACTTTCGGGTGTGTTTTCAGGAGATCCTCTATTTCGGCGGGGTAAATGTTCTGGCCGCCGCGGATAATCATATCTTTTTTGCGGCCGGCAAGGGCCAGATTTCCATCTTTTTCCCATTTGCCGAGATCTCCCATTTTAAACCATCCCCCCTGCCAGGCCTGGCGGGTCGCTTCTTCATCCCCATAATAGCCGGGCATACTTGTCGGCCCTCTGCCCCACACCTCTCCCACTTCTCCCCGGGGCACTTCATTGCCTTGCTCATCCATCAGCTTGATTTCAGCCCCGGCCATGGGCTTGCCAACCGTCAGAAATCGCTTTTCACGAGAGTCCTCCCTGGAGTTAATGGTGCTGACATCGGCATCTACGGCGCCGTAGTGCTGCAAAATCAAGCAGCCCAGCTTCTCCTCCACCTCGACCCCCTGATGGTAAGGCAGCAGTGCGCCGCCGGTCCATACAAGTTTCAGCGAACTGATGTTATAGGCATCAAAATTTGGATGATTCACCATGCTGATCAGCATCGCGGGCACGAGAAATCCCATACTGATCCTCTCCTTTTCAATAAGCTTGAGAGCTTCCTCGACGTCCCACTTTTCCAAAATGACCACTTTGGCGCCGATCTGCGGGGCTGTGAAAAAGACAGGACCGTTCGGTCCTGATGCGACAGGGACAAACATCCCCAGGATATCATCCTTGTTCATGTTAAAATGATCGATATAGGTGAAACCCTGCCAGAGACGGGAGCACATGGCCTGTTCCACAAGTTTGGGCATACCGGTTGTTCCGGTGGTATGAACAATCAGGGAAGTTTCAAAAGCCGAAAACTTTCTTTCTTCAAGGCTGTTCACCGGTATTTGTTGCCCCGGACCATCCAGCAGCGAGGCGAACGAAACGGTCCCCTCGGGAACCGCATCGGCAAGCATGAAGATGTGACGGATCCCGGGTATGCGGGGTCGAATTTCCTCAAACATTTCAAAAAAATCAAACCCGCCAAATTTCCGGCATATCACCAAACCAGCCGGTTTAACGCGGTTGAAAATATGTGTCATCTCAGCATGGCGGAAGGAACGCGCCGCCGGAAGACATAAGATACCTGCTTTTTCACAGGCTACGCGCAACAAGAGATTTTCCACCATGGGAGGAAGTTGAAGCACAATGACTTCATCCTGCTCGATGCCCAATTGGACGAATCCGACGGCGAGTCGGTCGATCCACTGTTTGGCCTGGGCCCAGGTAAGCCTGGTTTTAGAATCGACGACGGCCTCCCTGTCAGGATAATCTTGGGCGCATTTATCCCAGTAATCACAAAGGGACGTCGATCTCCAGTAGCCTTTTTTGACATATTCATCGATCATCTCACGGGTAAAGCGGGTGGCTTTGCTCATTATATCTTTTCTTCCATCGACTCAATTGACACTATTTCAGTTTAATCCCCCAGCTCCTGGAGCGCGTCTTTTAAAAATCTATCTTCCATCCAATCTTCAAGCTTAAAGTCTCTGTCTATAAATTCATGTTTATTTAAAACCGCCGCAGTCCGTTTTAGCGCCACAATATTCTCATCCGAAAATTCCGGAACCAGGTGGTTATGAAAATCTAAACTATGGCCTCGGACTACTTCTTCCTCAGAACCCCCGGCGTCCTTGGCAAACATCTTCACCACTTCCTCCCGGTTTCCGCAGGCCCAACGCCCCGTCTCAATGATCATTTTCAAAAATTTCTTAACCAGCTCAGGAAACTCTCTGGCCAATGTTCCGGGGACGGTTAATATCTGGGCGCCGGCATTGATTTCAGGATGCTCTGACAAATCATAAATAAGCCTTGCCTTGCCGCTCAGCTCCAGCTCGGCCGCCCGCGTGCCATTGACCTGGATGGCATCCGTTTCACCAGCCAAAAGGGCTACGGCATAGCGATTCAGATAATTATAAACAGACCTGACCGGCTTGCTGGTGATCTTATCTTCAAAGATACCAGCGCTCGGGTTCACATAACTCACATTGCTTTCACTTAAACCATTGGCGTCCATGGTAATTAAGAAATCTCGATATGGAGCGCTTACCAGAAAATAACTTCCTTCCTGGAATCCCTTGGTTAGAGAAACCTTCTTTCCTTTGAGTTCCTTTACGGATCTGATGGCAGAATCGTACGCAACGGCTATACACTTTATCTGTTTGTGGGGGATTACACCAACAAGTACGGTGTCTGCTCCATGGGCTCTTGCCGACATCGGAGGTGCATCCCCTCCAAATCTAAACAAACCGGCATAGTTTCCGCTGAAACTTCCCGATGCCCCCTTAACGGACGGGTGCCCTATTTCATCTTGCAAATATCGAAGGGAAATGCCTTCCTCAGAAAACAGATCAGAAAGCCGTCCGCTTTCTCGGGCGATGACGAGGGTCGTCGCAGTAGGGCAACTATGCCAGCACAGCGTCTCAGGGTTTCTTGGTTTAGTTTCCATGATCACCTGCCTCCTTTTTTGAATACGTTTGCGGTTATCCCGTGCAACAATGCCAAGCTATATTTAAAAAAATTCAAACGTATCCGCAGATTGGCATCGAAGTGAAAAATAACCCGCCTGCAGCAAGGAAAAAATGTCCACACTGCCGATGGATTTTAACAAAAACGGTTTATTTCGGCTGATTTTTTCTTGGGGGCGGCCATCCGGCAAGGCTTATGGCGCCACTCGGGCACACGATGGTACAATAAGCGCAACCGATGCATTTTGACTGGTCAACATGCGCAAGGCCCCTGTCTTCATCCAAGCGGATTGCGCTTACCCGGCCTCGCCGGCACAGGTGAACACACAATCCACAGCCATTACATTGCTTGGGATCTACCCTGGCTTTGAATTCCTCTTGGTGAATTTCCCCCCAGGTCTCGATGGCAAGACCCCGTATGTCATCTAACGACTTATAACCATGAGAATCGAGCCATTGTTTGATCTCGCTGTTCAGCTTGCGTATGGTCCCCATCCCTTCCATGGTAATAGCAGTGAGGAGTTGAACAGCGGTGGCTCCAGCCATAATAAATTTAATAATATCAATGCTGCTCCAGACTCCGCCATTGGCGATGATAGGGATTTTTATCCCATGTGCGGTACACTTAGCGACACAATACATGGTAAGAGGCCTTCGTCCTGCGCCTTGCCATGCCGTCCAGCCGGAGTCAGTAGGAACGGCCAGCCGGCCTGCTTCAGGATCGATCTCCACTACACGGGCAGCCCCTGTAAAAACAACCGCATCGGCGCCAGCCGACTCGGCCGCGGCCGCCCACATCTCTATGTCATGCATATAGGGCATTTTAACCCACACAGGAATTTGAACCGCTTGCTTTACCGCTCTTATGACCATCTGCATTTGATTGGTATCGACGCCACTCCCCAGACAGGCAAACTGAGCCGTCTGATACGTCAGCTCTATGCCAGAGGCCCCCTTTTTTTCAAATCGGGTCGCCAGTTCAGCTTTTCTTGCCGCATGAGCTTTCCAGGCATCGTGAGGTTGTTCCGCCGAAGCAATTCTGGGAGAGCCTGATGTATTGATGATGATGGGAACGCCGCCCTTTAACGCTATGTCCAACTCTCGCTCGAGCCAGTCTTCGGCAGTGCACGTAATCCAATGATCGTGCCCCATCGTCATATAACCCGGGGTGGATTGACGGGTCGGAGAAAAATGCGTTTCCGGAACTATTTGGGAGATACGTACGTAGGCCGGGCTGTAACATGGATGCTTCGGGTTGCCAGCCGTTTTTGTCACCACAGCCCCCGCACCTGCCAAAGCGCTTTTTCTTGCCTTTTCGCCGTCCTGGCTTAGATTACCTGCCGCGACGATTATCGGATTTTTCAGCTTTATTCCACAAAGTTCAATCTCCGTGTTTGCCATCTGTTGTCTCCTTGGTAAAATTATAACATATTAACGAAAATGAGAGGGAACGACTTGAAATTTGTCTAAATTTGACCCCATACTTCTTTGAGCACTTTACTATCCCCACGAAAAAAGGGGGACAGATGCCACGGGTGAAATGGGTGTATTGCCCAGGTTCAAAGGGATATTGTGCCATGATCACTGGAAACCTGACCTACAAACTAGCGATCCCCAATCCCAGCAATGCAGCGATCATCGCAGCCAGCACACCCAAAGCCAAAGTCCGCACACCACCGGCTTTCATCGCAGCAAATTCAGTAGACATCCCCACCGCGGCCATCGCACAGGTAATAACCCACTTGCCCGTCTGGCTAAATAGCCTTGCCAGATCGATGCGCTGGTCGCCAGCGACAAAGACCATCCGTTCGGATAGGTGCACGGTCACCTCGGGTAAAAATCCCAGCGTTCGCAACAGCGCCATCCCCAGAAACAACACCACAAAACCCGGCACCAGCTTCGAGTAGCGCACTGGCTGGCCGATATGAATTGATTCCTGGCGCTGCCGGTACGCAAACCACACGCCCAGAACAAATACTGTGGGACCTAAAAGCGAAATGCGCACAAGCTTCACAATCGTTGCCAATTCCCCGGCCGTCTGTCCATTGCCCGGATGCGCAAACCCGGCCGCAATCACCTGTGGCATGGCGTGAATGCTCAGCCCACACCAGATGCCATACACATCGGCATCCATCGCAAAAAGAGAGCCCATCACAGGAAACAGCAACATCGCCACCACACCCAGCAGATTGATTACGCCGATCGAATAGGCGATGTCCTCTTCCCTGGCATTTATCACCGGCGCGGCTGCCAGAATGGCCGAACTTCCACAAATTGCTGTCCCAATCCCAATCAACAACCCCATCTTTTCATTTAAATTTAACCACCGCGTCAACACCCGGCTCAACAAAATGACTACCGCAACCAATATCACCGCACCGATCATCACCTGTGCCGCTACCCGGACCAGATCGTAAAAATCCAGCCCTGCGCCCAGCAGCACAATGCCCACGGGCAGCCACTTTTTTATCACCGTATCAGCACCTGGTTTCCATTGTGCCGATGCCGGAATCACATTTCGCAATATCATTCCCAAAAGCAAGGCCAGCAGCACGGCGCTGAACGGATGCTGTCCGGATCTTAAAGAAAACGGCGGAAATGGTAATGTGTTCATATATGCCGCTGCCAATGTCAGCGCAATACATACGCCAATGCCCAACCAGGAACTTCCCTTAGGCCACATCGCCAGCTTCTTTCGAAATTGGACTTCAAAGGATCGCTCTTTTCTGCTCAGATCCATACTTCATGCTCTCACAGCAGCGAACTCTGATTTTGAACTTTATCCTTGCGGAAATACTCCTCTACACTAAAATACCGCATACCTGTATCACACAAAACCGTCACAACTACATCAACACTCGAAAGCTTTTCGGCCACCCTCCGAGCAGCCAGCACATTGGCTCCAGATGAAATCCCCACCAACAACCCTTCTTCCCGCGCCAGCGCCGCGGACATATTAAATGCCTCTCGGTCTTCAATTGTTATCACATCATCGAGGATATCTCGATTTAAAATCGACGGTACAAACCCTGCGCCAATGCCCTCAATCGCATGGGGTCCTGGGGCTTTGCCACTCAAGACTGCCGAACCTGCAGGCTCCACAGCCACCACCTTTACGCCAGGCACTTCGGCCTTTAACACCTCTCCCACACCTGTAATCGTCCCCCCCGTACCCACACCCGCTACAAAAACCGTCACCTTGCCCCCGGTTGCCCTCACAATCTCCGGTCCGGTTGTCTGCCGGTGTACCTCCGGATTGGCCGGATTGTCGAACTGCTTCAACTCAATACAATTCGCATTTTTTGACACGATCTCTTGCGCCCGCCGTCTGGCCCCATCCATATCCCCCCCCGGTGTAATCACCACTTGCGCCCCATAGCGGGTCACCAGCGCTCGCCGCTCAAAACTCATTATCTCCGGCATGGTCAGCACCAGTTGATATTTAAATTTGGCGCACAGCATCGCCAGCCCAATACCCGTATTTCCACTGGTCCCCTCCACAATGGTCATCCCGGGCTTTAGTATGCCCTTTTGCTCAGCATCTCTAATCATACTCAACGCAACGCGATCTTTCACACTGCCGCCGGGATTGAGATACTCCATCTTCGCCAGAATGGTCGCACCTCCTGCCGGCGACAAATTTTCCAGCCGCACCATCGGCGTGTTTCCAATAATGTCGATTATTCTGTTAACAATCGCCCTTGGCATAACACCCCTCCTTTTAATTTTCATTGATCTGGAACTCCCCGGTCAAGGTTCTCTGTAACAGCTTTTTGTCCACTTTTTGGCTATCTCCGACCATGGGCAGTTTGTCTATTGCATTAACTTTCTCCGGAAACTTATAAGCAGCAGCGCCTTTGTCTTTCATGAATGACACAACTTCCTCCAAGCTCACTGCCTCCCCTGGCTCGGAAACCACAAAGGCACAGGCTCTTTGTCCCATGATCGGATCGGGCATGGCGACAACGGCCACGTCCTTTATTTTGGGGTGGGTGAGAAGTATCTTTTCGATTTCCACAGGGTAAATATTCTGCCCCCCACGGATGATTACATCCTTTTTCCGCCCCGTTAATATCAGGTACCCTTGATCGTCGAATTTGGCCAGATCGCCCGTTTTAAACCAGCCGTCGTCTGTCCAGGCCTCTCTGGTGGCTTCAGGATTCCTGTAGTACCCTGAAAAAAGCTGCGGCCCCTTGGCCAGTATTTCACCGATCTGCCCTCTTTTTACCTCTTTTCCTTCCTCGTCCAGCAATTTTACTTGCGCCCCGGGGATGCAAGGCTTTCCTAAAGTCCTTAACCGGATATCCTGCGGTTCATCCAGCTGATGCTGGGCTATGGCGCCGGCATCCTGGCTGCCATAACGATGCATTACAGGACAATTAAATCTCTTCTCCGCTGCTTGCCCGACATGATAGGCAAGCGGAGCGCCGGCACTCTCTATAAGCCGCACGGAGCTAAGATCATACTTGTCCAAATCAGGAAGCTCAAGCATCTGTTGGAGCATGGTGGGGACGGCCGCAATGACAGTGATTCGCTCTTTTTCGATAAGGCTGAGCGCCTCTTGAGCGTCAAAGTGCTCCATCATGACAATCTTGCCCCCCGATTGAGGCGCTGCCGCGTAAACCGGAGCATTGACGCCGCTCACCGCAGGGCTGAACGCAACAAAAACATCCTTTGGGGTCAAGTTATAGGCTTTGAGCCGCCACCTGTTGCTACAAAGTAGTGGATAAAATGGCGTTTCCACAAGCTTCGGGAAACCGGTCGTTCCGGTCGTAGGTATGACCAGGGAAACCTCGTTGCCCGGACACTTTCTTTGCTGTAAAACATTTTGAGAATATTTTTTCTCGAGTGGATGCCCAAGTATCTCCTTGATGGAAATGACGTCCTGAGGCACGGTGTCCCCGACAACAAACACGTGTCTGAGTCCGGGCAGGTCCGGGCGGATTGCCTTGACCATCTGGTAGTAATCAAAATCGCGGAATTTCCAGGGGATAACGATGCCAACCGCGTCGTTTTCTCCAAGAAGTTGCGTCATTTCCCGGGCGCGCAAAGTTCGTGCTGCCGGCATGCAAAGCACACCAGCCTTTTCACAAGCCACCACCAGCAGATGCAGCTCAACACTGTTGGGCAGTTGGACTACTATCATTTCATCCTGCTGAATTCCCAAATCGATTAATCCAAGGGCCAAACGATTAATCCACAGGTTTGCCTCCGGCCACGTCAGCCGGGTTCTGGCGTCAACAATAGCCTCCTTGGCAGGAAACAGCGTAGCATTTCGCTCCCAGTAGTCACTGAGCGTGCCTGGCTCCCAGTACTCATTCATTTCAGCGGTGAATCGCGTTGTTTTTGCCATTTCTATTATGGCCTGATGTATGGATTTCTGCTATGCCTTGGCCAAGCTACCTGGAGAGCATCTCCCTTATACTTTCAAGTTCAGAGCAGATTTCATCGAGGGTGGGCGGTGGCAGGGCTTCATGGATGCTTTTTTTGGAAGCATTCAAATATTGTCTGGCCCCCGGAATGGTAAATTTCTTTTCATACAGCAGATGCTTTATCTGGAGGATCAGTTCAACATCATGTCTGCGATATAAGCGCTGGCCGGCAGGCGTCCGCTTGGGCCTTATTTTTTTAAATTCGGTTTCCCAGAACCTGAGAACCGACGCAGGCACCTGCGCGAGGACGCTCACCTCCCTGATCTTGAAATACAGCTTGTCAGGTATGTGTATTTGATCGGTTGTGGTTTCTGGCATCGTTCAGATGAGCTACAGGTAAATTTTTGTTTAAAAGAGACGCCGTGAGACCTTTGCAAAACACCCTCTTTCGCCCAATTTCGGCGTCAGGCTCAAATTTTAATCCTCAAAATACTCAATGTATTCCTGCGGTTAAAATTTTCGCCTTCCTTGAACTTGAACTAAATTGAGCCTTTTTCAAAGGTCTCGTCGTTTGAGTTTTCTCAGGGTTGCGACTGTGAGGGCGGCAGTGTCGCATCCAGCTTTTTCATGACCTTTTCCGCAATTTTCCGGTGAACCCTGGTTGCCGTTTCATCTTCTAAAGTTTCCTGGTATGATCTGTAAATTATCCGGAACGAGACGCTTTTTTTCCCCGCGGGAACGGGATTTCCTTCAAAAACATCAAACAAATAGATTTCTTCTACAAGTTCTTCGTGGAGGCTTTTAACATACGCGATTATTTGAAAAGATTCAACGCTTTTTTCAATGATCAGAGTAAGGTCTCTGGATACCGATGGAAATTTCGGGATCGGCTTGATCTGTTGCCCGGCGGGAATTTGAGCTGAAAGCTCATTTAAATTTAATTCGAAAATATAGGCGGGCTGCTCAAGGTCGTAATTCAGCAGCGCTTGAGGGTGGATTTGCCCCGCCAGGCCGATAGGCTTATTCCCGGACAGGACCTGCGCGGTAAACCCGGCTTTGGTGTATCTGCACAGTTCTGCGGGCATGGTTGTGAAGGTGACCTGGGCAAGATTCAGCGCCTGAAAGATTCCTTCCAGCAGGCCTTTGATATCGTAGAAATCACAAGCCGTCGCCGGGGAATGCCACCCGGGGCTCACTCTGGCGCCGGTCCACAGGCCGGCTGCCATTTCCACTTCCTGGGGCAAATCTTCCGGCCCGGAACCGATGTAAATGTTTCCCACTTCAAAAAGTTTCAGGTTTTTGTTCTGCTGGGCGATATTGCGGCGCATGGTTTCAAGCAGACCATGAATCAGGCAGGTTCTCATGGCGGACTGATCTTCCGATAACGGATTCAATATTTTGACAAGATTCCTCCGGGGGTCCGCGGGATCCAGCAGGAGCTTGTCACAGGATTTATCACTCACAAAACTGTAATGGATTGTTTCGGTAAATCCAAAGCCGGTCATCAGCCGTTTAAACCGCTCTCTGAAATCAAACCGTCCGGCCACCGGGCGGGCGCCGGACGGCATGCTGGGAAAGGTGGTGCGGATCTTGTGATAGCCGGAAAGGCGCGCAATCTCTTCCATCAGGTCAACCGGGCGCTCGATATCGACCCGGAAGGGGGGCGGGAGAACCGTCAAATCGCCGTTTGGGTCCTTTTCGACCTTGAATTCAATGGCGTTTAAAAGGGTTGTGACCTGACTGCGGCTCAAGCGGGTACCCAGACAGCGGTTGGCATCTTTTACCTTTAAGGAGATTTTTGCCGCTGATTTTTTTCGGGGATATTCGTCAATGATGCCTCCGATTAAAATCCCCCTGCTGATCCGGGCCATTAATTGCGCCGCCCGTTTGAGCGCGAAGACGGTGCCCTCGGGGTCTATGCCCCGTTCAAAACGATGGGATGCTTCGGTGTTGAGCCCCAGTTTTTTGGAGGTTTTCCGAATGCTGACCGGTGAAAAATAGGCGCTTTCAATTAACACCCGGGTGGTGGAAGCTTCAATTTCCGAATTCAATCCGCCCATGACACCGGCGATGGCCACGGGTTTTTTCCCATCGCAGATCATGAGCATGTCCGGGGTGAGGGCTCTTTCCTTCTGGTCCAGGGAGGCAAACAATTCACCTTCCGCTGCGGCGCGAACCACAATCCGGTTTTCCTCCAGGCGGTCGAAATCGAACGCGTGCAGGGGCTGGCCCAGTTCCATCATCACAAAGTTGGTAATATCAACGATATTATTAATGGACCGTAAACCCACGGACATGATTTTGTCCCGCAGCCAGAAGGGCGACGGGCCCACCGAAATATTTTCAACCAGACCGGCGGTGTATCTCGGGCAGAGGTCCGGCGCCTCAATGGTCACGGAGGTCATGCGGGAAATGGGACCCTGGGACTCGAGAAAATCTATCTCCGGATATTTTATACGGGTTTTCTGCAGGGCCGCCACTTCCCGGGCGATACCGACAATGCATAAACAATCGGGCCGGTTCGGGGTCAGTCCGATTTCAAAAACCGGGTCTGAAAGATTCAAGGCTTTGGAAAGGGGGGCGCCAACCGATGCCTGTCGGCCGATAACCATCACGCCGGACCGGTCAGGGCCCAGTCCCAGCTCCCCCTGGCTGCAGATCATTCCTTCGGAAAGTTGTCCGCGAATCAGGCTTTTTTCCAGGGTAAATCCATCCGGCAGGCAGGTGCCGGGCAGGGCGACGGGGGTCAGCATATCCTTTGAAATATTGGGGGCGCCGCACACCACCGAAATCCTGCGGTCGCCGAGATCCACCTGACACAGCTTCAGCTTGTCTGCCCCGGGATGGGAGGCTATGTCCAGGATGCGGCCCACCAGGACCTGTTCCAAATAGTCATAGCGGTCTGATATGGCCTCGACCTCAAGTCCCGCCATGGTAAGGGCGTCAGCCAGAACCCGGGGCTCCATGGACACGGGAACATAATCTTTCAGCCAACTCAAACTGACTTTCATGATTAAAACTGCCTTAAGAATCTGAAGTCGTTTTCATAAAATTTCCGGATATCGTCCAGGCCGTATTTTAAGAGCGCAATGCGTTCGACGCCCATTCCAAAGGCAAACCCCGTAAAACGCCCGGTATCGTAACCGACATTTTCAAAGACGGCAGGATGGACCATGCCGGAGCCGAGCACCTCAAGCCATCCGGTCTGTGAACACACGCGACAGCCTTTTCCCCGGCAGATAACGCACAGTATGTCCACCTCCGCGCTGGGTTCGGTAAAAGGAAAGTAACTGGGGCGAAACCGCAGGGCGGTCTCGGTATCGAACATCTGGTGGACAAAGGCCGTCAATGTTCCCTTAAGGTCACCGAAGGAGATCTTTTCGTCCACCAGGAGGCCTTCCACCTGGTGGAACATGGGGGTGTGGGTCAGATCCGAATCACAGCGAAATACCTTTCCGGGAGCAATAATTCTAACGGGAGGCTTTTCTTTTTCCATGGTGCGGACCTGAATCGGGGAGGTGTGGGTTCTCAGAACCACATTGTCCGAAACGTAGAAAGTGTCCTGCATATCTCTGGCCGGATGGTTTTTGGGGATGTTCAGGGCTTCAAAATTGTAATAGTCGGTTTCGACCTCAGGGCCTTCGACAATCGTAAATCCGAGCTTGGTGAAGATATCGCATATCCGGCCGGTAATCTGGGTGATGGGATGAAGGGACCCTTTCAGCAGGGCTCTTCCCGGCAGGGAAACATCAATTCGATCGTCCGGTTCCGGGGTAGATCTTTCCAGGCGCTGCAGGGCTTTCTCAATTTCATCTGACAATAAGACTTTTAATTGATTTACATTTTTCCCTGCCGCCGGTCTTTCTTCCCGGGGCAGGGAGGAAATATTTCTCAACAACCGGGTGACGATTCCTTTCCGGCCAAAATACTTGACAGAGAGGGCTTCAAGGCCTTGCCTGTCCGACGCGGTTTTAAGCTGGCTGAGTGCTTCCTGTTGAATCTGCTCTATTGAATTATCCACTTGGTACGCTCAATCACCAACCACATGCTTTCAGGCTGTTACGAATAAATTGAAACATGTCTATACATAAACGAAAGCACTCTTGGACAGGATTAACCGGATTGACAACATATTAGCAAAAAAATCCCATAAATCCTGTTGATCCTGTCTGAATATAAGGCTTCATTAGTAAGCTGGCGGGTTAGTTTTGCTGGCAAGCCAGTTGCGCAATGTGGCTGAAACCAGCGGGATCGGAAATCGCCAGTTCTGCGAGAACCTTGCGGTCAAGCTGGATATTGGCCAGCTTTAGTCCGTGAATGAATTTGCTGTAAGACATTTCATTCATGCGGGCGGCTGCATTGATCCTGATAATCCAAAGTTTGCGAAAATCGCGTTTGCGAACTTTGCGGTCCCGGTAGGCATACATCAGCGCTTTATCAACCGCGTTGGCTGCCGTGCGAAACAATTTACTGCGGCCTCCGCGAAACCCTTTAGCCAGTTGTAAAACTTTTTTTCGACGTCTTCTGGCTTTAAATCCTCGTGCTATACGCATAATTTTACTCCTTATCATCCATAACCGCTGCGGGCGCGGACTACCCGTTGGGAAGCAGCAGTTTTATGGCCTTTTCATTTGTTTTATCAATCAGATGACTTTTACGTAACGTTCTTTTACGTTTCCGGCTCTTTTTTGTCAATATGTGGCTTGCATGGGATTTTGCAAAAGTAAATTTTCCCGTTCCGGTTTTTTTGAACCGTTTTGCAGCCGCACGATTTGTCTTTATTTTCGGCATGTTGTTTCTCCTTATAGCATAAACAGGCTCCGGTCTCCAAATATTGATGGCGTGAGCAACCGGCAGGTAATTACCCACGCCATCTTAAAAACCCCAATCGAGACCTTTGCCAAACCACCTTTTCTGCCCGGCTACACCGGGTTCATCGGGGCGTTAAAATCATATACATCGCACGGCCTTCGAATTTCGGCATCTGTTCCACCAGAGCGGTTTCATCCATTTCGGCTGCAATTTTTTCAAGCAACTCCCGGCCCACCTGCGAAAGGGTAATTTCGCGGCCCCGGAACATCACCGTTACTTTCACCTTGTCTTTGTTGCCGATAAACCTTTTGATGTGACCGATTTTGACGCTGAGATCATGCTCGCCCGTTTTGGGGCGGACCTTGATTTCTTTAACCTGAAAGGCGCTCTGTTTCTTTTTGGCCTCCTGTTGCTTTTTGGTCATCTGGTATTTATACCGGCCGTAATCCATAATTTTGCAAACAGGCGGATCTGCATTCGGTGAAATTTCGACAAGGTCAAGACCGAAGTCAGCTGCGGAGGCCAAGGCTTTATAGGTCGGTAAAACACCGATCTGATTGCCTTCAGGGTCGATGACCCGTACTTCTTTAGCCCGTATGTCTCTATTGGTATTGATTTTATTGGTTCGTTTCGGTAGTACTATACTTTCACCTCCTTAAAATGGAGCATATTCCCCGTCCCGCCATGGGCGGGACTGCAGGGAGCTTTAATTGCGTATTTTGTAAAAATATAAAACAAGACGGATAAATGCAAGAAAAAAATGCATTTAACATCAAATAATCTCGAACGGAAGTTCGAGATTTAAGTTTTATTGACTCGTAAAAAGTCAAAGCAGGATGGCTTCGTAAAAAGCTCTAAATTCAAGGCGCGCGAATGTTGTGTCGGGAGGCGTACTTAGCGTACGCCGCAGCGACAGCGACATGAAGCGCAACGCAGAAGTTGGACTTTTTACGAAGCCATCAAGTTTTATTGACTTGCAGCGGTGCAGATGCTATAGGCCTTTTTAAAAAATGGCAGTCTGCCAGACTATCTTTTATAGAAACATAGAAAACTTGGTCCTCAGGGCCAGGTCAGAGATAGATGGCTCTGCCTTGGCGTTTTGGGTCTGAAATTACAAATTCCAAGCACCAAATTACAAGTAAATCTCAAATTCCAATATTCAATGACCCAAACCTTCCAGGACGAGACATCGTTTGGATTTTCGAATTTTGCTCATTGGAAATTGTTTGGTATTTGTAATTTGCTATTTGAGATTTCAATAATACAATGAACTTCCAACCCAGCAAATCCCCCCCGGGGATAACCACAGCCTGGTCCTCAGGGCCAGGATATTTACCCACTACAGGGAGGCAAGCGTGGACTTTTATGT